>DCFT01000027.1:93795-107687 GCA_002319885.1 Bacteroidales bacterium UBA1797 | reverse complement strand
AAACTTAATATTACTTATATCAGAATCTAAAACAGCCTATTAAAACATTGAGTAATCAGGTAATTACATATCCGGCACGCCACTATAAGTCTTATTAATCTGTTTTTACCAGCATCTTACCCTGATTTTTACCTCCAAACAGCCCAAGGAAAGCTTCAGGCAGTTTATCAAAACCCTCCAGGATTGTTTCTTTATATTTAAGCTTCCCGTCATTCACCCATTGAGTCAGTTGTGAAAGAGCTTCTTCAAACCGGTCATTGTAATTCCTTACAATAAAACCCTGCAACTTTACACTTTTTGTGAGTAACATCGGCAATATTGAAGGTCCGACGCTGATTCTTGTATTATTATATTGTGAAATCTGTCCGCATAATGCAATTCTGGCATGAAAATCAAGATTGGCTATAACTGCATCAGTAACTTCACCACCAACATTGTCAAAGTAAGCATCTACTCCTTCCGGGCACAAGATTTCAAGTTCTTTTCTGATTGATTTCGAGGTTTTATAATTGATAGCTTCATCAAAACCAAAATTATTTTTAATTAAACTGCATTTTTCATCACTTCCGGCAATTCCAATGACTCTTGATCCCCTTATTTTTGCTATTTGACCAGCTACGAGTCCAACCGCACCTGCCGCTCCGGAAATAACTACAGTTTCGCCTTTTTGTGGGTTGATTATATCCATCATTCCAAAATATGCAGTAAGTCCAGGCATTCCCAGAATACCGAGATAGTAGCCGGGGGAAACATTCCTGACATCAATTGTCCTGAGATTGTCTGCTTTTTCTATGCAGTAAGTTGCCCAGGGAAGAGTACCGACGACAACATCACCAGCATGGAGTGACTTGCTCCTGCTTTCCACCACTCTCGCAATACAACTTCCAATTATTGGTTGACCGATCTTCCAGGAAGGCGCATATGATTTAACATCATTCATTCGTCCACGCATATATGGATCTACAGAGATGAACCACGATTTCAGCAATACTTCATTCTCCTTAATTTCTCCAAGTATTTTTGTCTCTATTCTGAAATTATCAGAAGAAGGCCACCCCGATGGTCTTGATGCAAACACAAACAGTGAAGTTTCCATATGTTTTTTATTGTTTATACTATACTAAACAACTATATTCTATACAATGTTCAATATATTAAGAACAAACGTTATGATCCGGAAGAATTTAAATGTTCAGAACTTTTTTAGCATCTTATTGTTAAACTAAATCAAGAATCTATAAAACCAAAAATTAATAGAATATGAAAAAGCAAATTATTTACAGAACAATTTTAATCACGCTGTTTATGGTTAGTATTTCAACTCCGGGTAAACCTGGAAGTTTATCGCCGAAAATAAAAGAGGAAACCGTGTCATACATGGCAAACGGTATGACCTATAAAGGATTTATCGCTTATGATGAAAATGTAAAAGGAAAACGACCCGCTGTTCTTGTCGTACCTGAATGGTGGGGCCTTAATGATTATCCGAAAATGAGAGCTCGGAAGCTTGCAGCTCTTGGATATATAGCAATGGCTGTTGATGTATTCGGAAATGGGAAAGTTGCTGCAAATCCAACCGAAGCCCAGCAATTTACAGGTGCCTTATACAAAGATCCGAATCTGATAAAAAGTCTGCTGGATGCTGCTCTTAATACATTAAAGAAATATCCCCAGACCGATCCTGACAATGTAGCAGCAATAGGTTATTGCTTCGGTGGATTTGTGGCGCTTAATTATGCTAAACTTGGCGCCGATCTGAAAGGTGTGGTAAGTTTTCACGGCGGTATGGGCGGTGTGCCTGTCGACAAGAGTTTATTTAAAGCAAAGGTTCTAGTTTGTCAGGGCGGAATTGATAAGTTTGTTTCTATGAAAGACGTGGACAAGTTCAAACATCAGTTAGATTCTATTGGCGTTGAAAATACAGTAAAAGTATATGCTAATGCCACACATGCATTTACTAACCCTGATGCGACGGCAACAGGAAAAAAGTTCAATATGCCTATTGAATACAATCCTCAGGCTGACAAAGACTCATGGAATGATATGAAAGTGTTCTTCGGAAAAATCTTTAATAAATAGACTCTATGGCCCTCTGTGACCTCAGTGGCTCTCTGTGCAATTAAAAATCAAGAACTTACACAGAGTGACGCAGAGAAGCACTGAGGTACACAGAGAAATCCTAAACTGGTCCATATATACTATGGGCCATTTTTTTTGCATTTAATAAAATATTTCGCTTTTGGATGTAACCATTTGTACCTTTACAAGTAATCATAGTAAAGACAAAAAAATCAGACTGTGGCGGAAGTTGAAGATGAAATAATCATGCAGCATGTAAAGGACGGAAACCTGTCTGAAATGTCAGTGTTGTTTGAAAGATATAATGTCAGGCTTTATAATTATTTTCTTAAACTGACACGTAATAATCTTGTCAGTCAGGATCTTACACAGAATTTGTTTTACAGAATGATAAGGTATAAAAATTCATATAGAAGCGAATATAGTGTAAAGGCATGGATGTATAAGATGGCAAGGAATCTTCATATTGATTATTGCAAAGAAGAAAAGAGATCAGGGGAACTTTTTCTAAACACCGACTCCTATTCTATTGATGTCACTGATGAAAATGAGGGGTTTCCTGAAGAAGATTATGAAAGGCTGGAATTATCATTTGCTTCATTGAGCAATGACCAGCGTGAACTGATTATACTCAGCAGGTACCAGGGATTAAAGTATGAAGAAATATCTGTAATACTCAACCAGTCGGTACCAGCCATCAAAGTAGCAATGCACAGAGCTATTAAACGGTTAAGAGGCGTATATTTTAAACAGTTTTAAAAGGCGAACCATGAAATGTGAAGAAGTTGATAACAGGATGATCGATTATCTCGATAATAAACTTGAGGAAGGTGAACGTCGGGAGATTGAAACGCACCTTGGAACATGTGAAAGATGTCTTGATGAATTAAAAGATTTAAAAAGGATACTTAATCTGCTTTCAGAGGATCAAATGGTACAACCAGATGACTCATTGAGGATCAATTTTTATCATATGCTGTATAGTCAGATCAAAAAGACTGAAGAAAGCAAGGTCCCTGCAAAAAATGAGCCTTCCATTTCCCGGCATGACTTTGGCCGTTACAGAGTAGCAGCCGGAATTGCTCTGCTTATCTGTGGAACATTAATTGGCATGTTATTACATAGAGGGTATAATAACGCTTATACTTCAAATGAATTACACCAGCTTCGCTCGGAGGTAACTGATCTGAAAAAAGCGACAATGTTCACTATGTTGAAAGAAGAATCATCGAGTGACAGAATTCAGGCGGTTAATTATGCAAATGGGATAGTTAAAGCTGATGAAAATGTCATCAATGTTCTGGTTAAAACACTTAATAATGATAAGAACGTAAATGTAAGAATGGCAGCAGCTTACGCGCTTGCCAGATTTGCCGATCAGCGTGCAGTGGCTGATTCGCTGGTTAAATCACTTTCACTTCAGACTGATCCCCTGTTACAGGTAACGCTTATAAACATTCTTGCGGAGAGAAAGGAGAAAAGTGCATTGAGACCAATCCAGGAGATAATTTCAAATAAAAGCACATTAAAAGAGGTAAGAGCAGTAGCTGAGAATAGCCTGCGAGTTCTTATCTGAGCAAAAAATGGAAACAATTGAATTCAGTTAAAAATAAATCGTGGCAGATTCCGGGTTTGCCTGATTAAAGTGTTAATTACTAAATAATAAATGTCATGAAAAAAATGAAAATCAGCCTTATAGCTCTGTTAATATTCTTTTCGGCAGGAATCCTTTCTGCTCAGGAATACAAAATTACTACCCAGAATACTAAAGATGGAAGACTTATCCTAAAAGACTTCAGCGATTCATTGCCCATAGAGGGTTACAACGGAACTGATATCATCATAACCTCAACTTCAGGAGATCTCACTCCTCCTGCAAAGGCAAAAGGATTAAAACCGGTCTTCCCTGCAGGAACCGATAATACTGGAATTGGTCTGGATGTGCAGAAAATCGGCAACCTTATAACCATAACCTGTTTGCTTCCATTCACAAGAGGAAGTGAATACAAGATGAAAGTACCGGAAAACCTGGCTATTGAGATTACCAGCGGGTGTGAAAGAAACAATAACGTCGCAATAAAGAATATGAAAAATGAGATTGACATCAAAACCTGTCAAAATATTGATCTGAAGGATGTGACCGGACCACTTGTTCTTTCAACTATCAGTGGAGATATAAATATTACATACAGCAGTGTCAATTCGGTCAAATCTTCATCAGTCAATTCAATTAGTGGCGATATCGATATCACCCTTCCTTCGAAAACAGCAACTAACCTGGAGTTAAGAACTGTGTCGGGCGCCTTCTATTCTGATTTCGACTTTTCTGAAAGTCAGAAGAATCTTAAGAAAGTTGGTGGAAATGAGATGAATTATTCGCTTAACGGAGGAGGCTTCGAATTCAATATCGGATCTGTAAGCGGAAATATCTATCTGAGGAAAGGGAATTAGCTGATTAAAATTACGGATTTTAGATTTCGGATTCATGACCTGCTCACCGTAGGTCAATCCGAAATCACCAATCCGAAATCATCTTTTCTTAAATATAATAGTCTAAATTTTAATACATATTCTTATGAAATCACAAGCAATTTTAGCTGTGTTGTGGCTGTTCTCTTGCACAATCCATGCTCAGCAAATAATTGAAAAACATATAGATTTTTCCGGGAAGGAAGCACTTACACTAAAAATACAGATAGCCGATTCTATAAATATTCAGACATGGTCTAAAAATGAAGTTTATGTTAAGGCATCAGTTAACATCAATGAGAACAAGGATAACGACGCATATGTGACAGCATTTGATGATTCGGGACAAAACGTAGCAATCAGGGCAAATTTTAAGGATAATTATTTTAAAGGAAAAAGGAATTGCTGCAATGAGACTGACATATACTGGCAGGTCTATGTCCCTGAAAAAACAAAACTCTCAGTTGAGACCATTAATGCTGACATTACAATTAATGGTAAAACCGGGGATATGAATGTAAAATCAATAAGTGGCTACATAGACCTCTCAGAACCTGTTGAAAAAAAGGCGGACCTTGATTTTTCAACCATCTCCGGCAGAATGTATTCAAACCATGAACTCGCTCTGAATAAAATGCATAGCGGAATTCCAATGAAAATTACAGAGAAAATGAACAATGGAGGTGATCTGATCAAGCTCGAAACGATAAGTGGCGATATTTATTTCAGAAAATCAGCCGTTAATTAGGTCTATTATTTTATTGTGCAGGGATTACGAAGTTTAATCTTATCCTCGCTTCATATAATATTCTGGTTACTTATCAGACCTTCATGCATCATCTTGAATATTTAAATGTCTTTTAAAAGAATTTTGTAACCCTGCTGCCATTGAAGCGTTACCAGTTGTATAATTAATTATTAAATGATTTACTCTAAAGAGCTATAACCTTATGAAATCCGTCTTTTTAAATAAAATTCTTACCAGCCTGATATTAATTTTTCTGTTTACTGGTGTTTATGCTCATACTAATGATTCGACTATTGTTGTGAAAAGGACATATAAGACGGCTTTCACAAAAACCGCCCCGGTTATTGATGGCCTTTTGAATGACGATTGCTGGAATCTTGTGGAATGGACATCCGATTTTACTCAGTCACAGCCGGTGGAAAACAAACCTCCATCGCAACAGACAGCTTTTAAGATACTTTACGATAATGATAACATCTATATGTTTGTCCGTTGTTATGATACTGTTCCTGATAAGATAAGTAAAATAATGTCGCGCAGAGATAATTTCAGCGGCGATATGATATTTGTTGAATTTGACAGTCACTTCGACAAGCAGACGGATTTCCTGTTTTCTGCTTCGGCTTCAGGAGCAAAAAGCGATGCAGCTATGTCAGATGATGGGCAGAATGAGGATGACAACTGGAATCCGGTCTGGTATATGAAGACCTCAGTTGATGATAAAGGATGGTGTGCTGAAATGAAAATTCCTTTAAGTCAGCTTCGTTTCGATAAGAGCAGTACCCAGACATGGGGACTTCAGGTTACCCGTTCAATTTACCGTCTGCAGGAGCGTTCTCAATGGCAATATATTCCAAAAGGATCACCGGGTGTAATTCATTTATTTGGTGAATTATATGGCATCGATAACATAAAGCCTAAACCCCAGATCGAATTAATGCCCTATACGGTAGCACGCACCGAAAGATTTCAAAAAATTGAAGGAGATCCTTTTAATACGGGTAAATTTTCGAAACTATCTGCAGGACTTGACGGTAAAATAGGTCTTTCCAATAATTTTACACTTGACTTTACCATTAATCCTGATTTTGGACAGGTTGAAGCCGATCCATCGGAAGTTAATCTTACAGCTTTTGAATCATACTTTTCTGAAAAACGTCCATTCTTTATAGAAGGTCAGAATATCTATCAGTTTATGCCTGATCAGACAATAGTCATCCATAACATGTATTCAGACAATCTGTTCTACTCCCGTAGGATTGGAAGATATCCTCAGTATTATCCTTCAGTTGGAGACGGGGCGCACGTTAAAATGCCAGAGTCTACAACTATTCTTGGCGCAATGAAGTTATCAGGAAAAACTAAGAAGGGACTTTCTGTCGGTATTCTTGAAAGTCTGACATCCAGAGAAGATGCTCTGATAGATAGTTCGGGATACAGGCGAAAAGAGACTGTAGAGCCTCTGACAAATTATTTTGTAGGAAGAGTTCAGCAGGATTTCAATAAAGGCCAGACAATTTTAGGCGCCATGTTTACATCAGTGAACAGAGATATAAAATCGGCCAACCTCGATTTTCTTCACAAATCAGCTTATACTGCCGGAATAGACTTTCAGCACAACTGGAAAGAGAGAACATGGTATTTAGCGGGAAATGCTGAATTCAGCGATGTCAAAGGTTCAACCCGCTCAATTACTGAAACACAAACTTCATCGGCCCGCTATTATCAGAGGCCCGACGCAAAATATCTTTCTGTTGATTCAACACTCACATCACTTCCGGGTTATGGAGGAACGGTCAAATTCGGTAAATCGAGTAAGAAAAGACTGCAGTTTGAAACATGCGTAATTGTACGCTCACCGGGACTTGAGTTCAACGATATAGGCTATATGAGATACTCAGATGTAATTTATCAGGGCAACTGGATGGCTTATTACTTACGAAACCCGTTCTGGATATTCAATAATTTCTATCTTAATACAAATTACTGGATGTACTTTAATTTCTCAGGTACTCTCCTTTCAAGAAATTACAATACCAATTTTAACGCCCAGTTTAAAAATAAATGGCAGATCAATGGACAGTTCAACAGACAAAGTGAAAATATTTCTACAACATTATTACGGGGTGGTCCTTCAATTATTATGCCCGGAAACCAGAGTTTCAGTTTGAACCTCAATACTGACCACTCCAAAAAACTCTCCTTCAATTTGGGCAACTATCATGGTACAGGTGATGCATTGAGCAACAGATCACATGAATATTGGGCAGGAATCTATTACAGACCAACCAACTCTGTTTCAATTTCTTTTGAACCTGATTACAGCATTCAGAACACTGAACTGCAGTATGTCAGTACAATCGGCTCTGGCACGGATCTTACATATCTTTTTGGTAAATTAGACCAGAAGACTTTGTATTTCACCTTCAGAGTAAACTATACAATTAATCCCGAGTTAAGTATTGAGTATTATGGTCAACCTTTTATTTCAGCGGGAAAGTATTCTGCTTTCAAGAAGATCACCCAAACAGATGCAAATACCTTCAAAGAAAGATTTTACAACTTTACGCCAGCCGAACTCATGTACGATCAATCAAGTAGTACCTATAATGTAAATGATGGTGGAACCTATTCCTTTGGAAATCCTGATTTCAATTTCAGACAATTCCGTTCTAACCTGGTTGTCAGATGGGAATACCTGCCCGGATCGACTTTATACCTGGTTTGGTCACAAGGCAGGACCAGCACAGATACTAATGGCATGTTTACTTATGGAAATGACATGAAAGATCTTTTTAGGATAGTACCTCATAATATATTCCTGATTAAGTTTTCGTATTGGTTTGCGTTATAGAGACATTAAATCCTTTGATCACGAAGGACACAAAGAATAATATAAAAATCACAAAGGGGAATTTTAGAGTTAAATGGGAATCTGGAGAGAGGCGCAATCTGTGCCTCTCTTTGATTTTGTGGCCCTAGAGCCTTTTTCAACCACCGCAGCATTCTTTGACCAACGAAGTTTTAGCGAATTGGGTAGCGTAGGTTGTCTTTGTGTTCTTTAAGGTTATTTTTTGGGATTTCTATTTTCGTTTTCCACTTGCCAGGTATTCTTATCTACGCAATAATTCAAAAAGTCAGTTTCATTTGGTGTTTCATTAAAATTAAATAAATCATGGCACAGATTGCAATTCGGTGCCAGCGTATTGATCCAGTTGCAGTATTACTGATGGTTACTACAAATTATTCTGAATTCTGTTCCCCCGTTTTCTTTGTTCCTGAAGCTGAACGAAAATCCATGATTAGTAAGTATCTCCTGGACAAGAGTCAAACCAATCCCCTGTCCGCCAGGTTTTGTAGAAAAGAATGGTGTAAATAATTTTTCCGAAACTTCCTTTGATAATCCCGTACCATCGTCATCGAATATTACAGTTACTGGATTTTTCTGAGTTGTTATTTTCAAATGCCCATTTACAGGTACTGCTTCCTTCGAGTTCTTGATAATGTTAAGAAAGACTTGCTCCATCTGGCTCCTGTCCGCATTTATCAATGGTATTGAGTTCTCAAGATTCACTTCTACAGCAATATTTTTTTCTTTCAGTTCGCCATCAAATGATTCGATAACCACCGATAATGAACCATTAAGATCCATTTCTTCCTTATCAGGTGCCGGCAGTTTAACAACATTTGAAAAGTTCTGCATGAATCTGTTCATCTGGTAGTTGCGTTGTATTGCAACACCAAGAATTCTGATTATATCATCCTTTTCATTTACTGAAAATGTTTCAGGATTTGACTGGATGCTTGTCATTATTGAGTTTACTGACCCGACAGTATTATTTACTTCATGAGCCATCATTCTGATCAGTTTTCCATAAGCCTCTCTTTCCGCTTTTTTTATTTCTTCAGTGAATTCCTCTATTAAATAGAAAGGATGCTTGAATCCATGATCCATAAAAAATAATTTATGACAAAGATATTTCTGACCATCTGCCAGAACTATTAATTGTTTTTCTTCATATGCTATCTTCGCAATTTCAACAGAAAGATTGCTTTTAAGTTCAGTAAGGTATTTTCCTTTAAAGCTTTCCTCTTTAATGCCAAGGAATTTTGTCGCAGCTTTATTTATTTCCATTATCCTGTCATCCATGTCCATAATTAGGATTCCGAGAGGCGATGATTCAATCAACAGATCCAGAAAATGATTCTTTTCCCTTACAGATAGCCTCTCCTCGCGCAAACGATTAATCATCGAATTATATACGTCGATAATATTATCTATATCGCGGTTTCCTGTTTTAACAAGAGTTATATTAAAATCTCCCTCTTTAAGCAGATTAAGGCTTCTTCCGATACTGTTGATAGGCTTGAGTGACCTCATCATCATCCATATTGTAATTCCATACAATACTGGTATCGTAAATTCGGAAGTGATAAGAAGAATCGGGTTATTTTTATGGAAAGAATATATAGCCAGCACAAGGAACAGAGAATATACGAACGTCAGCCATATCAGTGTCCATTTTTTACTCATTCTTTTCTGTTTGTATTCCGTGTTTTTCCATTTTCCGGTATAATGTGGCCCTGCCTATACCAAGCTTTTCTGCTGTCCTTGACAGATTACCCCGGCATTCTTCAATCGTGCTGATGATCATCTGTTTCTCCATTTCATCCAGAGTATGTGATGAGTTTTCAGGAATTTTACCCGGGAGCTGTGCTGTAATAAAATCTTCAGGATTAATTTGGTCACCTTTTGTAAGCAACAGACTTCTCTCAATTATGTTTTTCAGTTCCCTGACATTTCCGGGCCAGATTTGTTCGCAAAGCCATTCAGCTGCTGCCCTGGACAATGATTTTTTCTGTAGCGAATAAGCTTTTACTGCATTGTTAATAAAATACTCTGCAAGGACAGGTATGTCGCCTATTCTATTACGTAGAGGAGGTACTTCGATCTGAATAAGATTAATACGATACAGCAGGTCTTCTCTGAATGATCCCTTCTTTACCTGTGAGTAAAGATTATGATTTGTGGCGGACAGGATTCTCACATCAACAGTAATGCTGTTGGGGTCCCCAAGGCGTTCAAAAGTCTGATCCTGCAGTACCCTAAGTAATTTTACCTGGGAAGTAAAATTAAGATCACCTATCTCATCAAGGAAAATAGTACCTCTGTTTGCTTTTTCAAACCGGCCTGTGTGGTCGCTTTTGGCATCTGTAAATGCACCTTTCCTATAACCGAACATTTCCGATTCAAAGAGACTTGCTGGTATCCCCCCCAGGTTAACTTTGACGAACGGATTATCCTTCCTTGTGCTGAATTGATGAATTGCAGAAGCAATCAACTCCTTCCCGGTTCCACTTTCACCAGTTATTAAGACAGGAGCATGTGTTGCTGCAACTCTTTTTATAACGTCAAGAATATCAATCAGTTTTTGATCGTTACCGATAATAGACTCGAATTCAGTGGGTCTTTCGGATTTATATGAACTGGTCTGGTGATTATCAACTGAACCGACATTATCTGACAAGCTTATAGATGTTTCAATTATCTTAAGTAATTGAACATTATTCCAGGGTTTGGTAACAAAATCAGATGCGCCAAGTTTTATGCCTTTAACAGCAAGCTCAACTGAGCCCCAGGCAGTGATAAGAATTACTGGTACGGAGGGTTTAAGGATTTTTATTCTTTTCAGAAGTTCAATTCCCTCATCACCGTTTATCGACAACGAGAAATTCATATCAAGCAGCACAACGGCGAAGTCAGTTTCTTCGACATACTTTTTAATATCTTCCGGTTTTGAGGCAAAGAATGGCGTATAACTGGCTTTACTCAATAAGTATCCGAGGGAACTTCTTACGGCATCATCATCATCACAAACTAATATGCGGTATGATTTTATCATTGGTGACGAAAGTACTAAACTATTCTGTCTTCAGGGCAATAGCCGGACGTATTTTTGAAGCTATCGTTGCCGGAATCCATGTACTTAAAAATACAAGAATAATCATAGATACTACGCTTATTGCAATGGAACTTGACAACACTCCAGGTTCAAGCGAGTCTCCTCTATAATTGACAAGCATTGGCATTTGCAGTACAATCAGGAGAACGATTAATAGTCCCACCCCGGCAATTACCATATTTTCAGTTACAAGCAGCCGTTTTATTCCTTTTCCTGTTGACCCGAGTGCTCTTTTAATGCCAATTTCATGGATCCTTAGATTGGTATTATACCATAAAATACCGATCGTGCCAAGAAAAATATTGATTACAACAAATAATGCAAGTATAACTGTCAGGTAATTCCTCTGATAATTCTCATTATTCACCTGCAGGCGCATATTATCAAGAGAATTGAGACTGGTGATAGTCCAGCTTTCAGGGTTAAGCGTGGAATATACCTGGCTTTCAGCACTGGCCAGCATATCGCTGGTTTTATTCTCTTTTGTCAGGATAAGAACTGAAGTCTGCCAGCTTGAACCTGCCTTAACAGAATCCTTCAGTATAAATGCTGCTGGGTAAGGTGTTTCAATATCATTTCGCTTAAATCTGTCAACAACACCGATAATTTCATAATTTGTTACTTTGCCAGACCTCCCGTCTTTTTCGTATATTCTTTCACCCACTGCGTTGCCTTTAAAATATTTTTCACTGACTTCATTAGTGATTACTATAGGATGTACGGCTTTTCCCAAATCTGTTTCATTGAACCATCTCCCTTTCAGGGGGATTATTTTCATTACTCTTCCATAATCTATATCAACTTCGCGGTTTGCAAAACCTATCTCAACACTATCGTAATTGAAACCGGTTGTGCTAATGCTGTAATTGTAAGGAACAGCATTGGTGCTGATAGATACTGACTCAACGAATGAATTGGAAGCGAGCACTTTTTTAAGATTCTGAAATGATACCTCGGCAATTTTTTCAGATTCAGGATTTTTTTTGTTTATATCTATTAGGATAACATCATGAGCATCATAACAATTCTTGATACGATAAATAGAGTACATACTTACCAGATACAATGTGAGGTTAACCAGGACAAACGATATCATGAACAATTCAATAAAGACCAGGATATTTCTTCGTTTGTTATTCCATAAAGTTTTAAAAAACAAGCGTATCATAACTCACCTCCTTTCAGATAAACAGCTGGTTTCATCCTCGATAGTCTTACAGCCGGCAGAAAACCTGAGAGAAGCCCAAAAATCAGACACGCTGTAAGGGCACCGGCAAATACTGTGAAATTAAACGAAAAGGACAAGGGAACGTTATTCATGAAATCTATACTGAGTGAAAGACTATTTCCCAGAAGGGCTACTACTATATATGATAGGATGATTCCAATTAATCCGCCAGCCAGTGTCATTAGGATATTTTCGAATAAAAACTGTCCCCTTAACACTCTGCTGGCTGCTCCAAATGACTTTCTGACAGCTATTTCTTCTCCTCTTTCATGGATACGGGCGAAGTTCAAAGCCATCAGATTAATTGCAGGAAGAAGGATGAAGGCAAGGGCCATCATCAGATATTTTAAGAGGCTGGTTCCTTTCGCGTAATCTTCGGGGTCTCCATATCCAACCATCATTTTTTCAATTTGTGTGTATGGTCCTGAAAGAAATATTGCACGTGATGTATCAGCTGCGTCAATTCGGGACACCATATCCTGAACTTCTTTTCTTATAAGTTTAAACTTTTTCGTGGAACTTTTAAATGCAACCTTATATCCACCAATGTAATCATCAAAGTCGTCGCCTTTCATAATAGTATAAGGAAAATATAGATCACCAATTGCATTCTGATCCGTTTTTGGCGGATCCTCAACTACGCCTGTAACAACCAGATTCATAGATGTATATTTAATCGTCTTGCCAAGTACATTTTCCTCATTACCAAAAAGCAGTTCTTTTAACGATTTAGTGATAACAGCCAGATTGATGCCATTTGTAACCTCTTCTGCATTATATGGTCTTCCCTGAAGAAACTTGTAGTTAAAAATTTTCCAGTATTCAGCATCAGTATGGTTCTGAAGCTTATTCTGGTATTTTCCGTTAAAGATGAATTCCCATGGAACAGGGCCGGAGTACATTGAAATGATATCTGCACTCTTCGCTTTTTTGAGATGTTCTTCACTGAGCCTTTTGCTTACGGATGCAACACTATAACCCTCACTCTTTTTACCCTTGTGAGTTTCCTTAGTTTTCACCCTCTGGCAAAAGACAATCTCATTGAGATTTTTTTCAGGTCCCGATCCGCTGGTAATTTTTGATATTGTCATGCTGAAAATCATGACGAACATTATAGTGAGACTTATGCCAAATAAGCTCAGGAATGAAAACAATTTACTTTGTGAAGCGACTTTCAGAAATATTTTGAAATAGTTTTTTAGCATGTTCTTTCGTTTGTAGTTTATTGTTTATTGTATCCTCCAGATTTACCCCCAAACCCCCCAATGGGGGCTTAAAATCCGTTTTATGGAAAAGCTTCGTTTTTACTGTTATTGCGAGCGAAGCGAAGCAATCTTTCCCTTTGTGTTCCTTTGTGACATCCTTTGTGTCCCTTTGTGGTGAATGGATTTCATTCCTCAACCTC
>DCFT01000027.1:80546-93553 GCA_002319885.1 Bacteroidales bacterium UBA1797 | reverse complement strand
CCTCAACCTCTACCTCAACCTCAATCATCCCACTAACCTTCCATCAAAAAGCCTCACAATCCTGTGAGTGGATTTTGCCAGCATTTCATCGTGGGTGACCATTACAATTGTTGTCCCTTTTTTATTAAGATCAGCAAGGATATCCACAACTTCATGACCAATCTTACTATCGAGATTGCCTGTCGGTTCATCGGCCAGGATTATCTTCGGATTTCCTGCAATAGCCCGTGCTATCGCAGCTCTCTGGCACTGACCTCCTGAAAGCTGTCCCGGATAATGTGACATTCTGTTTGTGAGTCCGACTTTTTCAAGAGCTTCGAGAACTCTCTTTTTGCGTTCGGCAGAGGGAGTTTTTCTGTATATCAGCGGGAGTTCAACATTATCGTATATATTCAGCTCCTTAATCAGGTGAAAACTCTGAAAGATGAAACCTACAAGCTGGTTTCTCATTCTTGCAGTCTTTTTATCCTCATATGTGAGAATTTCCTGTTTGTCAAGATGAATATTTCCTTTGTCGGGTTCATCCAGAAGGCCGATAATATTAAGCATTGTGCTTTTTCCGCAACCTGATGGACCCATAATAGAGACAAATTCACCTTCCCGTACATCAAAATTTATGTTGTCAAGTGCAAGAGTTTCAATCTCTTTCGTCCGGTAGACTTTACTAATGTTTTCGAGTTTGATCATATTAATTAAAATTAAATTTTATATCTTTTCTTGTTTTTGCCCCCCCTGCCCCCCTAAAGGGTTAATTCTCAGTCCGGTATAGATTTGTTTAGGACTCCGAATTAGTCCCCCATTAGGGGGACAGCCGCGAAGCGGCAGGGGTCTACTTCTTAACCCGTATCTCCTCCCTTGTATACTTATCTCCAATATCCGAAAGTATCACCTTCTCCCCTTCTTTTAATCCATCCAGAACTTCCACATAGTCAAAATTTGAATCACCAAATAAGATTTTAGTCCTGTAAGCTTTGTTTCCCTTTACAACATACATCTCTTTATATCCCCGATCTTTATAGTATGGCCCGTTAGGAAGCCGTAGAACTTTGTCTCTTTTTGAAATAATGACCCTGATTTCCAACTGTTGCGCCGGACGAAGATTTGTGATATCTCCTTTATCGATCCGTATAATGCATTCCATCATCCCCTGGGTGATAGCAGGCATAATATTCTCAATTGTTCCTGAAAGATCTCTATCCTGGTTTCTGATGTCAACTTCCTGGCCGGAAATAACTCTTCCTGCCCATGCGTTGCTGATCGTACCTTTCAATTTATAACTTGAAAAATCTGCTACCCTTGCTATCTGCTGACCTTCGGATACTGAAGCCCCTGGCTGATCAATCACCCAGCTTAAATCACCATGAAATGGAGCTTTGACATAAGCCTGGTCAACAAGATCCCTTGCTTTGATTATCTTATTCTTCTCAATGTTAATCTCTGTTTCAAGTTCACGGATGCCATTATTCTTTGATTCAACCTGGTTATTAAAATTATATTGAGCCTGACTGTTTTCAAGTTGTTCTATATCCCAGGCAGTTTTGGCTTTTTTAACATCATATGCAGGACTTCCTCCCAATTTGTTCAGGGTAACTTCGGCTTCATAAGCCAGCCTGGCATTTTCAACTTTTATATCTTTTATTTTTCTGCTGAATTCAAAATCCTCCCTGAGCTGCTGTAATTCAATTTTTAGCTTATCAATCCGTATGTTTTGAAGAGCCAGCTCATTTGTCAGCAGGTTAAGATCATTCTCTGCCAGTTTATTATTGAGTATCAGCAGAGTATCTTTCGGAAATACTTTATCACCCGGATTTTTAATTATTTTCACAATATTACTCTTGAATGGTGAAGTAATTATCTCTTCATAAGCAGGGATAACAGTTCCTGATCCCTGCACCGTAATCTGGATATCTCCTTTGTCAGAAATTCCTGTTGATACCTGTGAAAGACTTACTCCTGGTATAAAAACACTTTTAAGAAAAAGGACAATTAGCAGAGGAACTATTATAATTATTGATATAACACTAATCTGTCTGATAAGTAATCTTCTCTTATGCTCTATTGAAACCGGACGATCCATTTACTTAGGTTTATTTTGGATATTATTTTATAAATCAATACTTATGCCAATAATATATAATATTAATTATCAGATATTTGAAAATTTCATTTCATGAATTAGTGTCTCATAATGATACAATTGCGGACACATATCATTATTGAAGCAGTTTATCATAATCCGTTTCAAGAGGTTTCCTTTCTATAAAGTCAAAGAGAGTAAGACTTCTGATATTGTAGAAAAAATTCCAATAATCCTCCAAAGCCTGGACATAAGCTCTTTTATTCTGATCCTTTCTATTATCAGCATCATTAAGATCGAGCACTGCTATCTTGCCGATCAGAAAACGTTGTTTTGTAACCTCATATCTCTTCATTGCAACTGTATCAGATTTTGCTGCTGTTTCAACCTGGTACTTCTGGAGGTTAAATTGTTCCACGTCAAGAAAGAGATTCTGCTGAAAATCCACCAGTGCCTGATTTGCCTGCACTTGTGCCAGCTCAAGACTCGATTTTGCCATCTGATATCTGCCTTTGCCCATACCCCAGTCAAGTATTGGCACAGTGAATTGCATGCTTACCAGTTGCGAGTTGCTGAGATGATTATATGCTGCATTAACATCGGTTGCCTGTTGTGAATACCCCAGAGATGCTGAAATGCTGGCATTTAGTCCTTTTGAAGCTCTTGCCTGTGCCTCATTGCTCCGGGCATTAAGAACATTGATTTGCTGATTTAGAATATCAGGATTATTCTGTAGGGCCAGATCGAGCACTTCCTTCACGTCAACCTGTAAATTGGGTATCTTATCAGGCAGAATCAATTCAAGTCTTATGTTTTCGTTATATCCGAGAAAGGATCTCAACCTTATTTCTTTGTCACGTAAATTCATATCTGCCTGTTTCCTGGCTGTTTCTGCATTCAGCCATGAAAGTTGCATCTCAAGCAGTTCATCTTCCGCAATTGTTCCCAACTGGTATCTTCCTTTAGCTATTCTGTAAAGTGTATCTGCATTGGAGTAGTTCATTTCTGCAATCTGTTTATTTATTTGAGCCAGGGCCAGGGAAAAGAAATTAATTACCGCGCTTATATGAACTCCTTCAATATTTGCAAGATAAGTTTTCCTGGCAGCATTATATTTTACAGGCTCGATCTTCTTCTGCCATTTCAATGTGTTATATTGCCTTATAGGTTGAGTAATTTGAATATACGCAGGATCGGAAATATAGTTTGCAGGAAGCTTTAATGCAATATCTTTATAAAGAGTCAGATCGGAGCTCAATGCAATTATTGTACCTGTTGGACCGATATTCTGGGAAAGAGAAAGAGTTCCCGTTGTACTAATTGTATTTTTTGAGGTATAGATATATTGATCGGACCCTGAATCGTAAACTTTTGTAAGTCCATTACTGAAATCCGGTGTTGTACCAGAGAGGGTAAGCGAAGGAAGGAACTGAGCCTGATATGATCTGTACTCCCAGTAACTGGCACGGAACCTGTGTTTTGCGATTAAGGCATTAGGTGATTGCTCCTCTGATAACTTAATTACCTCCCCGAAAGTCAGCTTCTTAACCTCCTGTCCTATCACTACATGGAAAGAAAAAAAAAGTAATACTAAAAATGAAATAATCTTATATTGGTTTGTGAGAAGGTTTATGTTATTCTCTTTTGAGTTTAGAAGATCCATATATTAAACAAGTTTTATGATCTACTAATAAGTCAATACTTATGCCAACAATATATCATCAAGATTGTCTGACAATTAGAATTTTAATTGGGTGTATTATTGTATCAGAATGATACAGTTGGGGACAAATACCTAAAACCTACCTCTTTCCTGTCCCTGAAACAAGAAAGGCTCTATTAGAAGGGGATATGTATGAACAAATCTTTGCGACCTTTGCGTATCCCTCTGTGTTCTTTGTGGTTAAAATGTTTTTGTTGATGTCTCATTTAGGATTTCTGCTTGTGAGGTATGCAATCGACGAATAGACTGCTCCTATTATCAAAAGCATAAATACAAAATTGATGAGAGTATCGCTTACGGAATGAGATCTGCCATCGATATCCATAAAGCTCAAGATGGCAACTACAAAACCACAAACCAATAATATCCAGCCCATTAATGAGACCGGTATATAAAATAAACCTATTCTTTTAAACCAGGGAAATTGCATTTTTAAGAGTATTAAAGTAAGTAAAGCAATAGTAACGCAACCGATAAGCCTATTATCAGAATATTAAACCATAATTTCTTCAAAAAATGCCATGATCCGGGGTTTTCTGAAAGTGAATATATTTTCCGGATACTGAAAGCATTTGCTATAATCAGAACAACTGGTGAAAGAAGAAAAAATATAAGGTATATATATTTCTCATTTCTGGCTAAATCATGAATATGAGAGATCAGAGAAGTACCCGGCATGTAAAAGCTCTTTCTTAACAGCATTGCTACAATATATAGCGGAATACTCAGCCACCAACAGCTTACAACAGATTTGTCTTTTGCATTATTTATTGCCCTTAACAGAATATCATCAGGTTTCATAGGCTTGATTTCAGGTTTTGTCATTTCCTATTATTTTTCTTCAAAGTTATACTTATCTGTAGCTAAAAATGTCAAAATTTAAAATTGTTTTCGTCTTATATTGTATATTTAATATTACTGCCTGTTCTGACATGTTCAGTTTTTTTCAGGAAATTAATTAATCAGAAAAGGTATATCCAGACGTTTATAGTTATTTTCAGTAAGCGGATTATAGTTCAGATACTCGATTGGGATATGTTTATTTAAATTATGAACAAATTTTTCGCAATCATTCTTGTTCTCTACCGTGTCAGTAATGCCAGGAATCACAGGAACCCTGACAATAAGCGATTTACCAGTTTCAGCCAGAAATTGTAAATTATCTTTAATGATCCTGTTTGATTTACCGGTATACCGGATATGCTGTTGCCCGTCAAAAATCTTAATATCGACAATAAACAGATCGACAAAATCCATTATAGCTAAAATTGTTTCTTTTTCAGTAAACAAACAGCTTTCGATAGCTGTATGAATATTCCTCTTTTTACACTCCTTCAAAATTTCTTTCGAAAAATATGGCTGGTTCAGAGGTTCTCCACCGGTTAATGTTACACCACCTCCTGATGTTTCGTAATACAATATATCTTTTATAATTTCATCTACTACATCTGTTACGCTGGTTTTAGATCCTGCAAATTGTAATGCGCCTGTCGGGCAAATTTTAACGCAATCTCCATTCCGGATACACGATTTCCGGTTTATCCTTACATGCGGTTGAGGTTCATTAGCAAGTTCAAGGGCTTTTTCAGGACAGGCATTAACACATTCTCCACAGGCAATACAAAGACTTTGGTCATGCCAGATAACAATGTCAGAACTTATTCCTTCAGGACTATGACACCAGATACAATTAAGAGGACATCCTTTCAGAAATACCGATGTCCGGATCCCCGGACCATCATGGACTGAAAACCGTTTTATCTTGAATATAATTCCTTCAATTTCAGCTATTTTCCCCATGTGTGGTCCTTTTGATTATCTCATCCTGAAGATCTCCGGCTAATTCTGTAAAGTAAGCTGTATATCCTGCTACTCTTATTGTAAGTCCTCTGTGGGTTTCAGGATCAGCTTTTGCGTTGAGAAGCTCCTGTGCAGTAACAACGTTGAACTGAACATGGTTTACAGGCAGACATACGAATGATTTTAACAGTGAAGTAAATTTCTCCCTGTCCCGAGGGTCTTTAAAAAAGGATGGAAGAAATTTCATGTTCAGCAGTGTTCCATTGCTTGCGAGATGAGACGGAATTCTGCTCACTGAATTCAATACTGCTGTCGGTCCGTGTTTATCTCTTCCAAACATTGGCGACATTCCTCCGTCGGCCAATGGAGTGCCGGCAAGTCTGCCATCAGGAGTTGCTCCCACATTTTGCCCCATTGGAACATGTGCCGATACAGTATATAGTCCCATATGGTATACTCCACCCCTGAAGTTTTTATATAATCTCAATCTGTCAGCAAAATATGTTATCCATTTTGAACCCAGTTCATCTACCCAGGCTACGTCATTTCCAAATTTTGGAACCTTATGTATACAGGATTGTCTCAGAGTTTCCTTTCCCTCAAAATTGGTCCGGAGTGCATCAAGAAGTGTTTCCTTCATAATAAACTTATCTTCAAATACCAGCTTCCGTAGTACTGCGAGACTGTCAGCAATATTTGCCACCTGAATTGCCTGAATACCTGCCATATTATACTTTGCACCTCCCGCTGTCACATCTTTACCATTTGAGATACAATCATCTACGACACTTGAAAGGAATGGCGAAGGAAGATGAGCCTGATGACAATTTTCAACTGCTTCGCAAGCTTTTATCATCTTTTCTGTAAAATAATCTACCTGGGTTCCGTATGCTTTTTCAAGATCAGCAAAATCATTGTAAGAGGAAAGAGTTCCTGTCCTCGGACCTATCTGTCTGCCGGTAAGAAGACATATTCCATCGTTCAACGTCAGTTCAAGAACTTTGACAAGATTGAACATGGCTGCATCACTCCAGCCAAGATAATTTCCCTGGGTACTCAGTTCTACACACCCAACAAGAGCATAATCAGTGCAATCATCAGTATGTATTCCTGCATTTTTTAGTGCAGGAATAATACTCTCATCATTTACAATCTGAGGCATACCATTACCAAGTCCTATAACCCTGCTGCATTCAGATATAAATTCAGGAGGAGATTTTTTATGAAGACGTGCGGTTAGGTTAGGCTGTGGCAGCCTTATATGATCCTGAGTTTTAAGGATCAGGTATGAGAGTTCATTGGTTGCATCTTGTCCATTTTTCTTTTGCCCGCCTACCGTGACATTGAAACCTATCGGAAAACCTGCAAAGTACTTAGCGCTGTTTGCATTGCGCATATAAACAATCTGATTGAATTTAATGAATAATGCATCAAGAAGTTCTATAGCTATATTCCGGTCTATTGTGCCGGACTTAATATCATTCTCGTAAAATGGATAGGCGTATTGATCCATTCTCCCTGGTGAGAATGAAGAACCATTGGATTCCATATGCAGGATAACAAACAGAAACCATACTGATTGCAAGGCTTCTCTAAAAGATTCAGGCGGTTTTACAGACAGATTTTTGCAGACTGCAGCAATTTCCCTTAGATTTTTTCTGATTGAGATATCATCGTGATTTTTTGCTATATCAGAGGCCAGCAGGCTATACCGCTGTATAAATCTGCACGAAGCCTCCAGAGTAATACACACGCTCTCATAAAATGTTTTCCGGATGTCAGATGCTGATTTAAGTCTTTCCCTTGCTGTTTTCAGGAGACCTGCGGGACCATATTTCAGCCAGTCTTCAACATTTGGACATATATGACCCTGTGCGTGATCTGTCTGATTTATTTTAACAACTTTTCCTATTTCAGATATTTCCTCTCCGAATAGGTTGTAAATATCATCTTCAAGTGTTTTTCCGCGCCAGAATGGCTCAATGTTTTCTCTGAAATATATTGCATCTTCCTGTCTTACATTAAATCGGTCCTGAGGTCTGTCAGGCAATGTATCAATTTCTTTCAGCAACCAGTTTATACCAGCTTCGGGGAATACAACACCAGCTCTGCTGTCAGGGGTCCTGTTTCCGACAATAAGTTCTTCAGGATCAATAGTAATTGGCATCTCTGAGAGAGATGCAGCTAAGGCTTTCGCACGTTTAAGATTTACAGGAAGGTGCTCATTCTCCTGGTATATGCGGGTAATTATTTTAGCCTGTTCAAGGGACAGATATCTTACAGGAGAAAGAGTTTTATTCTTCAGGGAAAGAATTCTTGAAGTGGGTTCAGGATTTTGGATATCTGATATCATTAAATTTCAATTCTTGCCCAAATTAAGAAAGAAATCCATTAACCACAAAGATCACGAAGAATTTTGCTCCCCCTCTCGCCCATTAAGGAGGGTTAATTCTCTAAATATGAACGAATTAATCCTCCTTTAGGGGGATGTCCCGCAACAGCGGGATAAGGGGCAACATATCTATTTATACGAATCTATATGCACGCTTTTCACTGCTCTGCCGGAGGGGTCGATCATGTTTTTAAATGATGCATCCCAGGCGATTGCTTCGGGTGTGCTGCAGGCTACAGATGGAACGGATGGAACACATAACGCTGCGGAATCAGATGGGAAGTGCTCAGTAAAAATACATCTGTAGAAATATTCTTCTTTCGACATAGGTGGATTAATCGGAAAACGATATTTTGCATTTGCAAGCTGATCGTCAGTGACTTCCCTGGAAGTTAGAGCCCTTAAAGAATCAATCCAGTTATATCCTACACCATCTGAAAACTGTTCTTTTTGTCTCCAGGCAACACTGGCAGGGAGGTAGTCTTCAAAGGCTTTTCTAAGAACCCATTTTTCCATACGGTCTTTAATGATCATTTTATCCTTTGGATTCAGACGCATTGCAACATCCATAAACTCTTTATCAAGGAAAGGAACACGACCTTCAACACCCCAGGCAGCGAGTGATTTATTGGCACGAAGACAGTCATATAAATGTAATTTACTGATTTTCCGGACTGTTTCTTCGTGAAAAGCCCTGGGATTTGGGGCTTTATGAAAATAGAGATATCCACCGAATATTTCATCAGCACCTTCACCTGAAAGGACCATCTTTACTCCCATCGATTTGATCACCCTCGCAAGAAGGTACATCGGTGTGGATGCCCTGATTGTTGTGACATCATATGTTTCAATGTGATAAATTACGTCTCTGATAGCATCGAGTCCCTCCTGAACAGTAAAATTGATCTCATGATGAATTGTCCCGATGTGATCGGCCACCTTCTTTGCAGCTGCAAGATCGGGAGAACCTTCCAGACCTACTGCAAATGAGTGTAACTGTGGCCACCAGGCTTCACTTTTGTCCTGCGATTCAATTCTCTTTGGTGCAAATTTCTTGGCTATGGCTGAAACAACAGAAGAATCCAATCCTCCCGACAGAAGAACTCCGTAGGGAACGTCTGACATTAACTGACGGTGAACAGATGCTTCAAGAGCTTCTTTAAGCTCCTGAATATTTGTGGAATTATTCTCAACAGCTGAATAATCTTCCCAGTCTCGTTTGTACCACCTTGTCATTACACCATCCTTGCTGTAGAGATAATGACCCGGTAAAAATTCCTGTATCTTATTGCATACTCCTTCCAAAGCTTTAAGTTCCGATGCTACAAAGAAGTTCCCAAACGCGTCCCATCCAATATAAAGGGGGACTATACCAATATGATCACGGGCGATGAAGTAGCAATCTTTCTCTCTGTCGTACAGCGCAAAAGCGAATATTCCGTTGAGCTCTTCAATGAAAGCCGGTCCTTTGTCGCGATATAAGGGAAGAATCACTTCACAATCGGAATGCGTCTGAAATTCATATGTTTTTTCATACCGTTTTCTGATTTCCTGATGATTGTATATCTCTCCGTTTACTGCTAGTATAAGGTTACAATCTTTACTGTACAATGGCTGCTTACCTGATTGTGGATCAACTATTGAAAGCCTCTCATGAGCCAGGATAGCCTTTTCGCAATAAAATATTCCCGACCAGTCGGGTCCGCGATGCCTTACCTTCTTTGACATTTTAAGGACAGTTGCCCTTAAATCCGTATGATTGACTTTCAGATCAAATACTCCTATTATTCCGCACATATGAAATCAATATATAAACTAAATATTTTCAGAAACTCAAATCACAAAGCTAATATTATTTTCAATAATGCAAACCATATTGTTATTTTATTCGATAATTCAAGGATATAATATAAGTAAAGATGCTGTTTAATTAAATAATATACACATAATAGCTATATTTGGTAAATAATATTAACATGACATAAATCATATTTTAAATCCATATTTAACAATTACTAATACTCACTTGCTGTATTATACAATTGGAGTTCACAAAATTCACAGACAACTGGTGCTGTATAAACTGGAAGAAAGGACAGAAAAAATGTGACGTGTATTGGAAATGCAAGGGCTCAGTTCTTTCTGCCGGAGAAATGTTTTATAATTATGATGAAAGATTTGGAGATACAGGTCAGGTAAAA
Source organism: Bacteroidales bacterium UBA1797 (assembly GCA_002319885.1). GTDB lineage: Bacteria > Bacteroidota > Bacteroidia > Bacteroidales > VadinHA17 > LD21. The sequence goes on along the minus strand of DCFT01000027.1, from coordinate 83,360 downwards.
GAAAATTCAGATAATTTCGATTTAATAAGCAGTTTCAAGATTACAACAGAATCAGGACCATACTGGACTCATCTTGATATTTATTACCTTTTGCTCTCCAAAGAAATAATAAGTAGATTGAACACCAACTTTGTTAAAGGTATTTAGATTAATTCAGAGATCTGTATTCATTAGGAGTATATCCAGTTTCACTTTTAAACATCCGGCTGAAATGCTGGGGATGCTTAAACCCTAATTCATAAGCTATTTCACTTATAGATCTGCTCGTGTCAAACACTCTCTCTTTGGCAATTTCTATTAATTTTAACTGGATATTTTCCTGTGCCGATTTACCGGTTTCTTTTTTAATCAGGTCACCGAAATAATTGGTTGAAATATGAAGTTGCCTGGCACAATATTTAACCGTAGGCAAACCAATGGTTCTGGTCATTTCTGATTTTAAATAATTATCAAGTAAATTTTCAAACCTGACTAAAAGATCTTTATTAACCAGACTACGCGTAATAAATTGCCTGTCGTAATACCTCAAACAATAGTTAAGAAGTAATTCGATGTTATTTGCTATGAGCTTTTTACTATGTTTATCTATTGATTGTTGAAGTTCATGATTGATTTTATTCAGACAGTCGATAATGACCTGCCTTTCTTTTTCCGACACATGAAGGGCTTCATTGGTTTCATAGGAAAAGAAGGTATATTCTTTTATTATCCGGCCAAGTGAGGTGCCTCTAATTAAATCGGGATGAAAAAGTAATGCCCAGCCTTTTGGATGAGGATTCCCTGGTACATTGCCAATGCCAGCAACCTGACCCGGACCAATGAAAACAAGGGTACCTTCCTGATAATCATAATAATTACAACCATATTTCATATCACCGCATACTGCTTCTTTCAGAAAGACACAATAAAAGCCGAAATGTGCACGGACAGGTTGAATCAATCTCATTATCGATAAGTCATATACACTGACCAGAGGATTGAGTGTTTCAACCCCTCTCATGGTATTATATTCGGATATAGTATCCAGTTTAATGATATCATCCATAGCCTTGTTTTATATTTTGAAGCAAAATTAACGCTTATTTCATAACCGGTTACTGGTAAAAATAGGAATCCGTAATTCTGGTATGTAATACAGTAATCTGTATACAGCCCTATTGGTTTTTTCATCTGACCTTTGCATTGTAAACTTCATATCCCCTTTTTGGGAGAAAATTAAATTAAAAATAACATGAAGAAAGTTTTATTAAACAATGGTGTTGAAATGCCAATACTCGGATACGGAGTATTCCAGGTTACTGATCAGAAAGAATGTGAAAATGGAGTCCTAAGTGCAATAGAAACAGGGTATCGTTTAATTGACACAGCCGCATCTTATATGAATGAAACCGCTGTGGGAACCGCAATTAAAAAAAGTGGTGTACCAAGAGAAGATTTGTTTATTACCACCAAATTGTGGGTTCAGGATACCGGATACGAAAAAACAAAAAAGGCTTTTGAAAAATCATTGAGTAAACTGCAACTGGATTATCTGGATCTTTATTTGATTCATCAGCCTTATGGCGACATTCATGGTACATGGAGGGCAATGGAGGAGTTATACAAAGATGGAAAGGTTAAGGCAATAGGTGTAAGTAATTTTCAACCAGACCGTGTAATGGATATTATAACTTTTAACGAAGTTGTTCCTGTCGTAAACCAGATTGAAACGCATCCTTTCAATCAACAGATCGAAACCCAAAAATTCCTGACTGCAAATAATGTTCAGATTGAATCCTGGGGACCATTTGCAGAAGGAAAAAACAATCTTTTTCAGAGTGAATTACTGATTTCAGTTGCAGCAAAATACAAAAAAAGTGTTGCTCAGGTTGTTCTTCGCTGGCTGACACAAAGAGGTGTTGTTGCTATACCAAAATCGGTTAAAAAAGAAAGAATCAAGGAAAACTTCAACATTTTCGATTTTGAACTCAGCACTGAAGATCTGGAAACTATGGCAACTCTCGACATGAAGAAGAGTAGCTTTTTTGATCATCACGATCCGGAAATCATAAAATGGATGGGAAGCAGAAAACTCGACTTATGATTATGTTAGTTAAGATTATCTTCTGATTAAAAACTTACAAATATTTATAGTTATGAAAACATCAATTATCGGACTTTTTTTCTTAGTAATGAGTACTCAATTGTCTTTCGGACAAGAACGAGGTTTAAATCCTTCTGGCAGAACCTTTACAGCTGCGGAACAGGAAGTTATTAATCTTTCAAAAGAGAAATGGCAGTGGATGTCTGATAAAAAAGCAGATACATTGAAAACTCTCTTTCATGAAAAAAGCATGTTTGTCCACATGGGTGGAAGCTGGGGAAAAGAGCAGGAACTTAATATCATTAAGAACGGCTTTATCTGGTACAAAAAGGCCGATGTCCATGATGTAACTGTTAATATTATTGACAATACAGCTATTCTTTTAAACAGAATTACTCTGTTAGCCGTAGTTGGTGGCAATGAAGTCACCAATCCGTTTATGGTTACCGAAGTTTATATTAAGCTTGACGGCAAATGGACATTGGGATCATTATCCTTCTCACGCCTTCTTACACCTCCGTCTCCTGCCTCAACTCCAACCACGGATTCACACTAATTTTTCCAAGAGAAAAATATTGAAATATTAATAAGTGAGATATTGAAATATTAAAAAATATAAGTGTCGGTAATCATTAATAATCTCAAAATAATTGATTATGAGATTCCTAGCTAACGCTCGGAATGACAGGTCTTTACTGTGTCAAATGGGTAGTGGTGGAGGCTCGCCCGGG
>DCFT01000027.1:0-80294 GCA_002319885.1 Bacteroidales bacterium UBA1797 | reverse complement strand
GGAGGCTCGCCCGGGCGAGCCTCCACCACTACCCCCCCCAACAAAATAAATTGTCATTCCGAACGAATCCGCCTTCAGGCGGAGAAGTGAGGAATCTCCAATAAAGAGAAACTTAATATTGGTATAAAAGAAATACCTTTATATGCATGATTCCCGATACTTAAATTAAAAAATAATATCATGAAAAATTTGTTTTTAGGATTTGGCTTTTTTTCTTTTTAATTTTATTAAAAAATGAATTGTTATGAAAAAGTTAATCCTGTCCACAATAATTTTGATTGTTATTGGCTTACCAATCATAGCCCAGATGCCTTCGGTTGAAATCGGAGGAAAAGAAGTTTTTAAAAATGACGATGTTGTCTTTCATCAGATCGACGATCATACCTGGGTAGGATCGGGGCATATAATGGCAAGTGAGAGCATGTATCTCCTGGAAGGAAGTAATAAAGCCTTACTTATCGATGCTGGAACTAAGATTAAGGATCTTGATAAAATTGTGGCAACTATTACAAAAAAGCCGGTGATGCTAGTTGCTACACATGTCCATCCTGATCATGTCGGGGAATCTATCAATGTTTTTCCCGAACTTTACATTAATCCCGCTGATACTGTGAACATTCCGCAATTCATGCCAAACTACAAGGGAACTGTCAAATACCTGAAGGACGGACAGATGATCGATCTGGGAGGAAGAACAATAGAAGTGGTCTTCACACCGGCACATACTCCTGGTTCCACCTCATTTATCGATAAAGCCGCTGGTTACGGATTTAGCGGGGATTCTTTCGGTTCGGGAAACCTACTTCTGACGGGAAACTTCTCAACACTCCTTGAAACCTGCAAGAAGATGAGCGCCATTATGGAGAAATACGGTATCAAAATCCTTTATCCGGGACACTATTTTGGTAAAAATGTAGAAACAAAGCAAAGAGTGGATGATGAGGCAACAATATGCCGCGATGTTCTCTCCGGCAAACTCAAAGGAACCCCAAATCCAAATGGGATGCTGGGCCTCGACCAGATCATTAATCTATACGGAGTTCGTATAAACTATAATGAGAAGGCAATAAAGTAGGAATAGCCAATATTGATACAGAGGGAAAGCGTGTAGAGTTCGAGTAGCTGATACTGGCAACTGATGGTCGTAAAACTCAGTATCTCATAATGCCGGATCCTTTTCTTATGTTAATTGCAAACAATTTTAACTCTATCCTATTATTCAACCTCTTCGTGATTATTCCATGTTTTTTCTTTTTAAAGAAAAAATATTGACTTATTATGGAAGAATGCGGCTCATTTTATATTTTAATTTTTAAATTGGTCGCTTTATAATTTTATATATACACCACATATCATCCTTGAATCATTCATTCAGAAAACATTCGATAAAAAATTTACTTAACTAAAATGAATTAAGAAAATGAAACACAGAAAAATATTATTACCGGTCTTTGTCTTTTTATTTTGCATGTCAAACATTTATGCACAGGACTGGCCTCAGTATCTTGGGCCCAATGGAAATAGTACATCACCCCAGAAAGGTTTATTGCGTTCCTGGCCGGAGAAAGGACCGGAAGTCCTATGGACTGTAAATGTTGGCATAGGCTATGGAGGACCTGTTGTAAAAGATGGTAAGGTCTATTTACTCGACAGAGATGACAAGGTTGGTGATAAAATGAGATGTTTTGATCTTTCCGGTGGAAAGGAACTCTGGAGTTTTGGTTATGAAGCTCCCGGATCTGTTATGTTTCCAGGTTCGCGAAGTGTACCAGCTTTAGATGGCAACCGGATCTATTCGTGTGGTCCTTACGGAAACCTGTATTGCATAGATATCAATACACACAAACCCATCTGGAATAAGAATGTCTGGACGGATTTCGGTGGTGGTAAAATTCCGACCTGGGCAATTACCCAGTGTCCTGTTGTTTATGGTGATTTGCTTATTGTTGCTTCACAGGCACCTCAGGCAGGGGTTGTGGCTTATGAAAAGCTCACCGGTAAAGTCATTTGGAAAACGCCATCTCTTGGGCCTGTAGGATATGTTAGTCCGGAAATAGTAAAAATAGATGGGGTGAGTCAGGTTGTTATGGTAACTGCATCCGAAGGAAGAGGTTCAAGCGCCAGCGGCGGGAAGGTTGTCGGAATTGAACCGCTTACTGGTAAGATCCTATGGGAGTATACTGGCTGGCAGTGTGGGATTCCGGTCCCAAATGTGTTAGAAGCTGGTGAAAACAGGTTGCTGATTACCGGCGGGTATCAGGCTGGTGCAGCAATGATAAAAATTTCGAAGAAATCAGATGGCACATATGTCGCCACAGAACTTTTCAAAAATCCTGATTTCGGTACACATACTCAACCTCCCGTTCTTTGTAACGGCTATTTTTATGCTCAGTATACAACCAATGAAAGAAAAGACGGCCTGGTCTGTATGAGCATGGATGGCAAGTTGATGTGGAAAACCGGGCGGACCCCGTTATTTGATAAAGGTGGTATGATTTTCGCTGATGGACTGCTTCTGAGTACTGATGGTGTCAATAAATTATATCTTATTCAGCCTGATCCTGCTTCCTTTAAGCCAATATCATCAGCAGAATTGCTTAAGGGAGGAAAAACAGGTCCATCAAATCAAAACTGGGCTCCATTGGCACTTTCGAATGGCAAACTACTTATTCGTGATCAAAGCCGGCTAATGTGTGTCAAGGTAGCTAAGTAAGGACTTTGATCAATTTTGATCAATGAATAAACAGACCTTGAATTTTTTTGAAAAATATACCGGTTCATACAAACTCGCACTAATCAGTCTGGTTAGTGCAGTTTTTATAATCTATCCCAATCTGGCATATGCCAAATGGGAAATGAGTATGCTTGATAAGTCAGTTCATGCATCATATATGATGTATTTTGTATTCAGGTATATGTTTTTTTCAATTATGATCTGGATATTGACAAAATACAACCTGGTACGCATCAGGTCTTTTGCTTTTAAAAAGAGATTATATCATACGTTTCTATTAACCGGGACTGCCTATCTGACTTATGTTTTGCTGTCTTTGCTTTTTAGTTATAAGGGTGATTGTTTTACGGGAATTTTATTATTTCAGTTCTTTGTTGTCTTTATTATCTGTGCATTTGTAGGGCATGTCTCCTTTTTGAATTTCGAACAGTTGAGAAAAGAACAGGAGATAGAACAGTTAAAGATTGAAAATCTGCAAAGCAGGTATGACGCTCTCACCAATCAGATCAATCCGCATTTTTTCTTTAATTCACTGAACGGACTTACTTCCCTGATCCGCAAAAAAAATGAAGAAAATGCCCTGGAATATGTAAATAAGATGTCTGATGTTTTCCGGTATGTCCTCCAAAGTGACAAGAAAGGCCTGGTGACACTAGGTGAAGAGCTGGATTTTGTAAAAGCGTTTTTTTATATGATGGAGATCCGTTTTGCGAATAAAATTGTTTTCAATATTAACGTTCCAAATGAAAAAAGAAATCTGAAATTACCGGTACTTTCCCTGCTCCCGCTTATCGATAATGTAGTTATTCACAATACGATCGATAGTGATCACAAAATGGAGGTAAATATATGCCTTGACTCACAGATTGAGCTTTCTGTGTCAAATCCGGTTTTCCCGAAATTAGCTCCTCCTGATACCAACGGCACGGGTCTGAGAAATCTTGAAAACCGGTTTTTATTATTGATGGACAGGCAGATAAAAATTAAAAATGATGGATTAAGGTTCACTGTTTATCTGCCCCTGAAAGAAGAAAAGGATGAGAATACTAATAGTTGAGGACGAAACAGCTGCTTACGAAAACCTGACTGAAATCCTGGCCAGACTTGATCCTGAAATAGAAATTGCAGGAAATACAGAAAGTGTCCGGCAGACAGTTAACTGGCTCCAGACAAATCAGAATCCTGATCTTATATTTATGGATATTCACCTGTCTGACGGATCTGCATTTTCCATTTTTGATAAGGTAAACCTCGAAGTACCAATAATATTCACAACGGCATACGATGAACATGCTATGGATGCTTTTAAGGTTAACTGTATTGATTATCTGCTAAAGCCTATAAAGGTGGAAGAAATGAAAAGGGCCATTAATAAATTCAGAAAATGGACACGACAGGACGTTTTGCGTTATATTGCACAAGTGAATCAATTGGCTGTGGCTGCCAGATATAAAGATAAGGTACTCATACCTGTAAAGGATAAGCTTATGCCGATTAATATGAAAGAGATCTGCTGCTTTTATACAAGCAATAAAAACACCTCTTTATATCTTAAAAACGGAAGCTGCTATTCCTACTCTAAAACACTTGAACAGATTGAAGCAACGTTGGATCCTAAAGAATTTATACGTGCGAATAAACAGTTCATAATTTCAAGGCATAGTGTGAAGAATATTACTATCTGGTTCGACAGCCGGTTGCTGATTACTCTTGATATTGAAACACCCGAAAAAATTTACATCAGCAAGAACAAAGCTGCAGAGTTTAAAGCATGGATTGTAAACGATATTTGAAATATTCGTTATAATTCTTCATTCACCTCTTCATTAAAAATATGTACCAGCATGAAACTCAATTTAAATTTAATTTTATGAAAAAAATATTGGGATTGTCAGTTGCCGTACTATTTATTACTACTCTGTTGTCTTGCAGACAATCACAAACAAACCAAACCAAAACAAATTCTAGTACGAAACTTGAAGTTTTGTATTTTCACACCTCTGAACGCTGCCCTGCCTGTATTGCAATAGAGAACAATACAAAAAAAGTTCTCGATGAAAACTTTAAGACTCTATTGGACAGTGGAATAATACAATTCAGGTCATTAAACCTGGAGGAAAAAGCAAATACTTCTCTTGTCGAAAAATATCAGATTGGTTATTCAACTCTTCTTCTTATTAAATCAGATGGTACAAAAACAGATTTCACAAATACCGCATTTCTAAACGCAGATTCTAAACCGGCAAAATTTGAGGAATTATTAAAAGCCGAAATAGATAAAAATCTTAAGTAAAAATGGAATTTTTACAAAGTCTGTTAGACAATACTAATGCGCCGTTTCTTTATGCTCTTTTATTAGGACTACTAACAGCAATAAGTCCTTGTCAGTTGGCAACGAACATCACCGCAATTGCATATATCAGCAAAGATATTGAAAATAAAACCCGGATATTTGGCAATGGGTTGTTTTACGCCCTGGGAAATGCTGTAGGATATTCATCTATTGGCCTGATTCTTTTTTTTGGTGCGAGTAAATTTCATGTCTCAAAGATTCTTATCTCCAACGGGAAAATTTTTATTGGCATCTGGCTTATAATTATTGGTGTTTTAATGCTTGATCTCATTAAAATAAGTTTACCGGGCTTTCAAAGATTAGCCGAAAAAATTCAGGAAAGACATGACAACGGGAAAAAACTAAATGCCGCTTTGCTGGGATTTCTTTTCTCAATAACCTTTTGTCCCTATAATGCAGTTTTGTTTTTTGGTATGTTGATACCTTTAACAATTACAAGTGTTTTTGGATTGTTTTTACCCCTGGTATATTCGGTATCTTCTGGTTTTCCTGTTATTATTATTGCCTATTTATTGGCTTTCAGTATTTCCGGCATTGGAAATTTCTATAACAAATTAAGGGCATTCCAAAAATGGTTCAACGGAATTGTTTCAATCATTTTCATTGCTGTGGGATTATACTTCCTAATTGTCAGATTCATTTAAAATAAGATGCATTATTCAAGAACCTTTAAAAAATCAGTATTATTAATTAACAATTTCAGATCCTAATAATTATGAAATATATTTTATCAATTTTTATTTTTACGCTATTTATCTTGCCTCTGAGTGCACAAATGCAAAAGAATAGCTTACATGGGAGAATTCTTGATTCAGATCAAAAGGCACTTCCAGGAGCAAGCGTAATAATTGTAGGAACCAAGTTTGGCGTAAATTCCAACGAATCAGGTAACTATCTTTTTGATCAGATTCCAGCCGGTAATGTGAGAGTGCAAGCTTCTTTTGTTGGTTATAAAACGAAAGTTGTTGATTTTGATGTTCAAACAGGTCAGAATTACCTTGACATGGTATTAGAAAATAACGATGTTAATCTGGAAGGTGTTACTGTAACATCCCAAAAAAGGACACAACAGATTTTAGATGTTCCGATCACCGAGAGTGTTATTGATTCCAGAATGATAACTGACAACCACATCACCGAACTTGATAAGCTATCGGAATTTGTCCCGGGCTTGCAGATCAGAATGCAGGGATCAGATCGCCCCAGCTTTGTAATTCGCGGAATTAACAGCGACGAAGTAAGTCCGGCTGATCCTCCCAGAATTTCAGTTTTCTATAATGATGTTCCTATCAGTAGACAGAACGGAGCTGCCATGGAACTATTCGATATGCTACAGGTGGATATTCTGAAAGGTCCTCAGGGAACGCTATTTGGGAGAGGCTCTGAAATTGGTGCTATAAATTATGTCAGCCAGAAACCTTCCAGCAATTTTAATGGATTTCTTACTGCAGGGATTGGAAATTTTAATCAAAAAGAAATTGATGGAGCAATTAATATTCCAATCATTAAAGATAAATTATTGATTCGTGCGGCTGGAATTTATGATTACCAGGATGGTTATATTAAAAACACTTTTGGCGGAAGATTAAGCGGAAGAAATACCAGGGCAGGTAGATTTTCAGCTACTTATTTGCCAACTGTTAAGGACAAGCTCGACTTAGTGCTTAACTATCAAAAGGACAATAATCCGGGTCTTGGTTATATGAGCATGAGCTATCCAAACACAACTGGCAGCACCAACCCATTCAATTACGTTACCTCTCTTGAACAAGCCAGAAACCTGGCTAATGACAGGAATATTTTTGATGCAACTTTAACGGTGAAACATTTTTTTAATGAAAATAATTTTCTGACCTCAATCAGCTCTTTCCGTAAAATTTCCAGCTATACACGCTGGGATGGGGACGGAACAGCAGCGCCTGCTATTGATATGAGCGAAAATGATGGAGCCAGACAGTTTTACCAGGAACTCAGGTATAACTATTCAATAACAAATAATCTGAGCGGAAGTATCGGTGGAAGCTACTTTGGTGAAAGAGCAAACCAGACTTACTGGTTCTCGCCAAACGAACAGGACATGTTCAATTTGTTCTTCAATACAGGCTATTTGGTCACTCCTGATGGCCAGCCTTATCCTGTCACAAACCTGCCGCTTGACCCACAATTGGGTTCGCTGGGAGGTCTTCCTTTAGTCACAGACCATCAGGAAGAAGACAATAATTATGCAACCAATCAAACGCTGCAGGGATTTACTGACATTAATTACCGGCTTACAAGCAAATTAACCATCATAGCTGGTGTACGGGTTATCAATGATTGGATTAAACTTACCAACAATGCACAAATGACCGGAGGCAGCCCATCGACACTTGGATTCCTTTCAGGTAACTACCCAAACTTATTTTTTAAACCCAGCGCCGAACAGGGAATGGATACAAAAACCTTTGTGTTAACTTACCGGGCTGGATTAAAATATGCATTAGATGAAAATTCTGTTCTTTTTGCAAGTTACGGGATTGGGAATCGCCCAAAGGTGCCTCAATTTACATCAACCGGTGAAAAGCAAACTCTTAAAGCAGAAACTGTCAACAGCTACGATCTTGGACTTAAAACCGTAATTCAGCAACATATCTGGTTTGACATTGGTGTTTTTTACTACGGATATACCAATTTTCAATCATATGCCTGGATAGCAGATGCAAGTACAGGTCAATTTAATTATATAATGATCGATGGAGGGAAAGCATCTGCTTATGGCGCTGAAGCAAGTCTGAAATATGAACTTTTAAGTGGATTACAATTTTTTGGAAATTATACATACATTCACGACCGGTTTGCCGCAAATAATAGTAATGGTGATAAACAACAATATGCCAACAATACGTTCAGTCTTTCTCCAGATCAAAGCTTCGCTCTTGGGTTGAATGCCCGTGTTGGAATTGCACAAAATGTATACTTATTTGCAATTCCTTTCTGGTCGTACAAAACAAGTATCTTCTTTGACGATGCCAACACGATGAAACAGAATGGATACGGACTGCTGAATTTCAGAGGTGGGATTGAATATAAAAATGTCTCGCTGGCGTTTTGGGGAAGTAACCTGTTAAAGGAAAAATACATTATCAGCGCCGGAAACACAGGCAGTTTATTCGGAGATCCTACACAAATACCCGGAGCACCGGTAATGTTTGGGACAAAAATATGCTGGAAATTTTAATCGCGGAAACAGTATGCCAATTTTATCAACATGCGAATTTGTGTGCTAATTGAGATTTTTAAACTTTAAATAACGTGCATTTTTTTAAATTGCAGAACTTAATAAATAACTGAATATTACTCCAATGAACAAAACCACCATCATAACAGGAATAACCGCAATACTTTTTACTGCGGTCTTCTCTTGGTGGATCTTTGCCGTACCTTCATACACTACCTCTGAAAGGGTTCCCGGAATGGATAATAGACCTCCTATAAAGCCAGTGTCTGACATAGTTAATATTGGGGAGAATTTCGATTCTCTCGGACAAATGGATGAAATTTTGACTGGAAGCTGGCCTCATTTCAGGGGCGCTGATTTTGATAATATCAATAAAGATCAGACACCGCTGGCAGAATCGTGGGATACATCCGGACCCAGGATCGTATGGAAGACTACTCTTGGTGAAGGTTATGCAGGGCCGGCAGTGCTGAATGGCCGCGTATATATTCTCGATTACAACGAAAAAAGAAAAGCAGATATGCTTAGGTGTTTTTCCCTATCCTCCGGAAAAGAAATATGGAGAAGGTGGTACAAGATCGAAATGAAGAGAAATCATGGATATTCCAGAACAATACCTTCAGTAACTGATAAATATGTTGTCACAATAGGTCCAAGGAGCCACGTAATGTGCGTCGATCCGATTTCAGGAAAATTGCTCTGGAAACATGATCTGGAAAGAGAATTCGGTATACCCGGAACTGCCAGGGGAAGAATTACTCCTGACTTTTATACAGGGCAGTGCCCCCTTATCGACGATGATATGGCCATAATAGCACCTGGTGGAAAAGCGTTAATGATAGGCGTTGATTGCAAGACAGGGAAGATTATCTGGCAGACACCAAACCCTGATTCTCTCCGGATGTCGCATACATCAATAATGCCGATGACTATTTCAGGCAAGAAAATGTACGTCTATAATGCTGTTGGCGGAGTATGTGGTGTTTCGGCGGAAGGTGATGACAGGGGAACCGTCCTCTGGAGGACACTTGACTGGAGCCCTGCTACCGTTGCTGCGTCACCTATCTATCTTGGGAATAATGAGATTGCCGTCTTTGGAAGCTACGGAGCAGGAGGCGCAAAAATTAAGATCAGTAAAACAGCTGCCGGATTTGAAGCTTCAGTAACAGATATTCATAAGGCAACAGAAGGACTGACAAGCGATCAGCAAACACCCATACTTAAAGATGGCTATATATGGACGGTAATGCCGGAGAACGCGGGAATACTTAAGAAACAACTTGTCTGTTATGCAACCTCAGACATTTTGCATCAGGTATGGTCAAGTGGCAAAGATAACAGGTTTGGAAGAGGACTTGGACCATATATCATGAGCGGGGACAAATTGTATCTTCTGGATGATGATGGTAAACTGTATCTGTTTAAAATAGAAAAAAAATCGGCTACTCTTGTTTCAAGCAAGGTCATCCTTAATGGAACTGAAGCATGGGGACCGATGGCTATCGCTGGCAAATACCTTATTATGAGGGATTCAAGGAACCTGATCTGTCTTGATATTGGCACAAAAACTGAATGAAATGGATAAAAAAGTTGCATCAGCGTTAATAATCCTTATCATATTGCTTTTTCTGGGATACATCATCTACGATGTTGCTTTCAGAAAAGAAGAGAATCTATCTGCGAGCTCTGATACAGTAATCCCTGAAATTGCGGATTCTTGGAAAGTCACTTCTACAATCGATCCTGCATCGGGGAAGGTTGAATCAGTAGGGATTATGAAAAATGGCAATGTGGTTATCGGTGGTCTCAGCTTTGTTGCATGTTATGATCATGAATTGAGAGTGCTGTGGAACAACAAAACCGATAAGCCGGTAACGGCAATATCAACTTCAGGAGATACAATCTTTGCTGCTACAACCGAGACTATACGATTGCTAAATCCTGAAGGAAGAATAATTGGAGAATGGGGTCCGTTTGAAGATAGTGCAATGATTACTTCCGTATCAGCAAACAGATCATTCGTGGTATTTGCTGACGCAGGTAATAAAGTGTTAATGGTTCTTGATAAAAAAGGAAATCTTAAATCGATGATCGGAAAAAGCGGAGAACCTTTTATTTTGCCAAGCCCGTATTTTGATGTAGCTATTGATTCAGCAAACTTCATTTATGTGGCAAATACAGGAAAACACCGTATTGAAAAAAGGAAGATTGACGGAACTATGCTTGAACATTTTGGGGGTACCGGAACTTCTCCCGGGTTTTACTGCGGTTGTTGCAACCCGGCTCACTTTACCATTTTTAAAGGAGGATTCATCACTGCTGAAAAAGGAATTAACCGGATAAAGATCCTGAATAATAAAGGAGAATTTGTGGAATTCATCTCATCAGTTAACAAATTTATACCATCAATTCCTCTTGATGTGGCTTCATTGGATGGCAGAATAATATATGGTGCAAATCCCGCTGATTCGAAAGTTTATGTTTTTAATAAAAAATAGAAATAATGAACAGGGACAAATTCATTAAACAGTTTGTAAGATACCTGCTTTTCGGACTTTTAGCCCTGATTGCTGTTGCAATGGGAAACAGGATCGTCAGTAATTCTGATTGTAACTCATGTCCCGGTAATGGATTATGCTCAGGAGAACAGGATTGTTTTAAATATTTATCTTCTAAGGATGGAAACCGGAAAAAATAAATATCAATCAAGAAGAGATTTTGTGAGGACTGCCGGCAAAATACTTGTGGCTTCACCCCTGCTTGTCCTTCCTGTTCTGCTGGTGAAGAAGACAAATGTAAAAGGATACGTCTGGCAGATCGATCCGTACAAATGCACTCAATGCGGACAGTGTAAAACTAATTGTGTCCTCACCCCATCTGCTTCAAAATGTACACATGCTTTTCAAATGTGCGGCTATTGCGACCTTTGTGGTGGATTCCTGCGACAGGGTGCCAAGACGATTAGTACTGCTGCTGAGAACCAGCTGTGTCCAACCGGAGCTATTAAAAGAAGGTTTATTGAAGAACCCTACTTCGAATATACAATTGATGAGAAGCTTTGCGACGGGTGTGCAAAATGTGTAAAGGGATGCGGTGATTTCGGAAATGGGTCGCTGTATATGCAGATCCGACACGATATCTGTGTGAACTGCAATGAATGTTCTATAGCACGGACTTGTCCATCAAATGCCGTTATACGGGTACCTGCTGATAAACCATATATAAGAAAAACATGAAAAGTTGAAAACATTTTAAAAATGAAACAGCCACTAAGACACCAAGACACTAAGGTCCACAAAGACATTCTCTTAATCGGATTTGACTTTGTGCAACTTTGTGCCTTTGTGCCTTCGTGGCAAATAAAATATTCCTATTCAGAAATAATTTTAGAGTTTTGAAAAAGTACATTCCATATTTATTAGTTGCTGTCTTCTTAATCTGGCATTCGTTGATTTTTGCTCAGGAACGGCAGCAGCAGCAAAGGTTCCCGCGACCTGAATTTGAATCGGGTTACCAGACCCCTACCCATCAGCTTCTGAATCAGCGGGGTCCAATGTGGGAATATGCTGATGTGGCAGTTCTTATCGCTGCGCTCAGCCTTACATCGTGGTTCGCGATAAAAAAAAGATCCAGAAAAGGAATACTGTGGATGTCGGTCTTTTCTCTTGCTTATTTCGGTTTTTACAGGCAGGGATGCATATGTTCGGTTGGTTCCGTACAGAATATTTCACTTGCGCTTTTTAACAATAATTACTCGGTCCCCCTCTCTGCAATACTATTTTTCATTATCCCGCTCATCTTTGCCCTTCTGTATGGCAGGGTATTCTGTGCCGGAGTGTGCCCGCTGGGTGCAATTCAGGAATTAACAGGATTCAGACCCGTCAGGATTCATAAAAGTGTCGAAGCGGTTCTTGCTTCAATCCCCTTCATCTATCTGGGGCTTTCGGTTCTTTTTGCCGCTACCCAAAGTCAGTTCATCATTTGCAGGTATGACCCCTTTGTAGGAATTTTCAGGCTCAATGCACCATTTACAATGATCATTTTTGGAGTACTTCTGCTCGTAGCAGGGATATTCGTTAACCGCCCATATTGCAGATATCTCTGCCCCTATGGTGCCCTTCAGAATATTTTTTCAAGATTTTCTGGTAAACATCTTACAATAACTCCTGCAGAGTGTACAAATTGCAGGCTCTGTGAAGAATGCTGCCCGTATGATGCTATCCTTCCCTCCGATGACCTGAAAAAGACAGAACCGAAAGAGATTACTCGAAAAAGATTCATACTTTATTTGGTGCTTATCCCTATTATGACAATCGCAGGTGCAATTCTTCTTTATAACCTCTCCCCTGCACTATCAGCAGTCAATAGTAATGTAAGGCTGGCCAGGGAAATAAGGCTTGAGAAGGAAAAGGGAGTTCCGGCATTGTCAAAGTCTGCCGCTGCCTTTAAGGAATCAGGAAAAACCGAAGAACAGCTTTTCTCTGAAGAATCAGTGATACTGGGAAGATTCAGGAAAGGAACGCCATGGGTCGGAATGTTTCTGGGACTATCGCTTGGCGCAGGCCTTTTCAGTATGACAATCAGAAAAACCCGGACCGAATATAAGCCGGATCAGGGAAAATGTTTCAGCTGTGGCAAATGCTTTGAATATTGTCCAATTGAGTCAAAAATATCAAAATGAAATTATCAGATAAAGATATAAAAATTTTAAGTGGCGTAAGCCAGGTCGCTGCTGTTTTTACACTTATTGTCGCCGTCACAATGATACTCGGACTTATTCAGCTTAAGGTGGTCAATCCTCTCGATAGTCCCTCTCTCGCTTTAATAAAGGAACAATACGACAGGGATCCATCAGAAAAGAATATAGCTGAAGAGGTCAGAGCTATGGACCTTTTGGCGCGCCGTGCTTATTTTTCATCACGCTGGCAGGTCGAGACAGGATCTTATCTTCTGATTGCAGGGGCGTTGATCTTTGTACTAACAAGAAGATTAATTGCGGGTTCAGAGAAGCCTGAACCTGCTTTTGCATCTGAAAAACCGGATATTATCAGCCAGAAAAAGAAATACAGAGTGTACCTGATCTCAGCAGCAACAATTATTACAGTGATAGCAATAATCTCTTCATTTGTGCTCAGGGGTTCACTTCCGGAAACCGGAGTTAAGATTAGAGAGGCAGGTCAAAACACAAAAGAAGTTAAAAATGCCGGGACTGATGCTTTGATGGCAGGAAGTACCAACTTCCCGTTCTTCAGGGGTGAAGGATCGAGGGGTATAGCAGGTGGAACCGGATATCCGGTCGAATGGAATGGAAATGACGGAAAGAACATTAAATGGAAAATTCCTGTACCAGGTCACGGGAAAAATTCACCGGTTATCTGGGGAAACAAACTTTTTCTGACAGGAATAAGAGCAGGAACACTGGAGGTATACTGCATCGACAAAATAAAAGGAGAAATTATCTGGACAGCATCTGCCTCTGATTTTCCGGGAGCATCGAAAGAAATACCGGATAGCGACCCGGAGGCCGGGATGGCTGTTCCCACAGCTGCAGTTAACGGGGAAGTGGTTTGTGCAATATTCGGTAATGGGAACCTGGTTTGTTTTGATTTTGACGGCAAGAGACTATGGGCTAAAAATATAGGTGTCCCAAAGAGTGCATATGGTTATGCCGCATCTCTTCTTATTTATGACAAAATATTGATAGTTCAGTATGACAGCGACGCAAAGATAGCAATCAAGGGCTTTGATCTCTCCAGCGGGGACCAGAAGTGGGAAACACCCCGTACAGGCAGACCTGTATGGGCATCTCCTGTTTTAGCCAGCCTTGACGGTCAGACTCAGGTTATAATAAATGGAAATCCGAATGTATCATCTTATGATCCTGAAACCGGTGCTGAGCTTTGGAGTCAGCCGGGGCTTTCAGGAGATGTTGCTCCATCACCGGCAGTAAACAGCAGGTTTGTTTATGTGGTTACTGATTATGCAAAACTGATGGCATTAAAGCCTGGTAAAACAGGCTCCGAAGTATGGTCGGACAATACTTTTACACCAGATGCCTCAAGTCCTGTTGCTAATGACCAGTTCCTGTTCCTTACTACAGGAGCCGGAGATGCCGCATGCTACAATGCTGAAAAAGGTGATACTCTCTGGTCACATGTCTTTGATAATCCATTCTACGCCTCGCCGATTATCTGTGATGATAAGTTGTGGATGCTTGACAGGTCAGGTATAATGTATGTTGCTAGTGCTTCCGGGAAATTTACACTTCTTGCAGAATCACCACTTGGTGAAAGTTCCGACAGCTCGCCGGCATTTTCTGACGGCAGAATATATCTTAGGGGAAAGGATAATTTATATTGTATAGCAAAGGATTGAAAAACAAGGAAGAAAATACTATCGCGGAGTGCAACTGCACCGGAAGTGATATGACCCCGGTTATTAGTGTGGTTGAGGAAGTTGTTGCTTTTACCGGAAGGGAAAAGGATAAAGTTATCCCGATCCTGCAGGAGATTCAGAAGAGGCTCAATTATATACCTTCTGAGGCGCTTAAGCATATATGCAAGATCACGGAGATTACACCTGGTCAGATATCAGGTGTTTCAACATTTTATTCACAGTTCAGACATATTCCGGCCGGAAAGCATATCATAAAAATCTGTCAGGGAACTGCCTGTCATGTAAAAGGAGCAAATCTTGTCTCCGATGCATTCAGAAGAGAACTGAAACTGGCACAGGATTCGGTCACTACTTCCGATATGCTTTTCTCTGTTGAGGAAGTAGCCTGTCTTGGATGCTGTACACTTGCTCCCGTTGTACAGATCGACGAAAAGACATACGGACATGTCAGCCCTGCCGGGGTTGACATGGTAATTGCTGATTTTCTCAGTCAGGTATCATCAATAAAAAAGAGTACAGAATTAAAGAACAAATCATCTGTAGCTTCCGAAATCAGGATCGGACTAGGTTCGTGCTGTGTTGCCGGAGGCAGCAGGGAGATCCTTTCCGAGATTATAGATATCAGACAAAAATATGATCTTGATGTTGTCCTGAAACCTGTCGGATGTGTCGGAGTTTGTAACCAGACTCCTCTCATGGAAATAATCACCGGAGGCAGCTCTGTATCAAGATATACAAATGTCAGAAAGGATCAGGTGGAGGATATAATTCTTAAGCATATCAAACCTGGTTCTATAAATAAAATGCTGAAATTAAGGATAAATGACCTTGTTGATACATTTGTGAGTGACAGAAAACTAAATAATCCTGCCCTGGTTCCTCATGAGAAAAGAGAAGAGATACTTATCAGCTTTCTTCAGAATCAGCTTCATATTGCTACAGAAAAGAGCGGGACTATGTCACCTGAATCGCTCGACGAATATTTGCTTTTAGATGGATTCAGTGCTTTTAATAAATGTCTTTTGTTCAGCGACCAGGGTGAGCTTATAAACATCATCAGGGAAAGCGGCTTAAGAGGTCGTGGAGGTGCAGGTTTTCCAACAGGAAAGAAATGGGAAATATTCAGGAATTCTGTTGGTGACAGAAAATATGTTGTATGCAATGGAGATGAAGGAGACCCAGGCGCATTTATGGACAGAATGCTGCTGGAATCATTTCCATTCAGGATAATTGAAGGTATGCTTATAGCCGGCCTTGCAACCGGAGCTGAGAATGGAATTTTCTATATCAGGGCAGAATACCCTCTTGCTGTCTCAAGGATCAGGAATGCAATAAGTTTATGTCATAAAGAAGGCCTGATAGGCGATAATATAAAGGGTACCGGATTTTCCTTTAACATTTCAATATTCGAAGGTGCAGGAGCCTTCGTATGTGGTGAGGAGACAGCTCTTATAGCATCTATGGAAGGAAAACGCGGAACACCCCACCTCAGACCTCCATTCCCGGCTGTAAAGGGATTCCGTGAGGCACCGACCCTGGTTAATAATGTTGAAACATTATCCCTGATTTCATGGATAATAAACCATGGCGCTGAAGAATTTAAGAAAATCGGAACAGCTGAAAGCAAAGGGACCAAGGTTTTTGCCCTTGCAGGTAAAGTGGCAAGAGGTGGCCTGATTGAAGTTGCAATGGGAACAACCATACGTGATATTGTAGAGAATATCGGGAACGGTGTTGCCAGGGGAAGAAAATTTAAGGCTGTTCAGATTGGCGGACCCTCCGGCGGGTGCATACCCGAAAGTCTCGCTGATACTCCAATCGATTATGAAGAGCTGATAAAGCTCGGTGCAATGATGGGATCAGGCGGTTTGGTGGTGCTGGATGATGCAGATTGTATGGTTGACATGGCCAAATACTTTCTTACATTCACTCATCAGCAATCATGTGGTAAGTGTACATTCTGCAGGGTTGGTACAAAAAAAATGCTCGATATCCTGGAACGGCTGAGTACGGGAAAAGCAATTTCTGCTGAACTGGATGAACTGGAAGCTCTTTGTTCTTCAGTTGCAAAAGGAAGCCTGTGCGGTCTGGGAAAATCAGCACCAAATCCGGTTATAACCGGTCTCAGATATTTCCGTGAGGAGTATGAGGAACATACAAAAGGCATATGCAGGGCAAAAAAATGTCAATCACTTGTGAAATATATGATCTCTGAGAAATGTACAGGATGCACAAAATGTTCCCAGGAATGCCCGGTAAATGCAATTGCCTTCAGACCTTACGAAAAACATGAAATTGATCAGCAGCTATGCACAAAATGTGATAACTGCAGGATTGTATGTCCTGAAAATGCTATTGAAATAGTAAATATAAATGCCACAGCTTAAGATAGATAATAAAGAGATTATCACTGCAGCCGGAACAACCATTCAGGAAGCTGCAAAATCATTGGGGATATTTATACCCACGCTATGCCACAGCGATGAGGTTGAGCATTATACTTCATGCATGGTTTGTATGGTAAAAGATCAGGTAACCGGAAGATTTCTGCCCTCTTGCACTGCACCGGCTATGGATGGAATGAATATCGATACTACAAGCGATGAAGTAACTGACCTGCGAAAAAAATCCGTTGAGCTTCTGCTCTCTGAACACCGTGCCGATTGTGAAGCGCCATGCCGTTTAGTATGCCCGGCTGGTTACAATATACCCTTGCTAAACAGACTTATTGCATCCGGGAATTTCATTAAAGCCGCAGCATTGTCAGTTGACCAGACCAAAGAGGAGCCGCTATGGTGCATAAACTGCCCTGGATACTGCCAGAACGCATGCCGGAGGAAAAAGGTAGATACAGAAATATCAATTAAAAACCTCCAGATCTATATATCACCTCCTGAGAATAAATCTGACAACAATACTGAAGTCACCGGTAGCCAGCCGGCGAACAAACCTGCCAAACCTCCCAGAAAGAATAAAAGGTTCGCCTCCCTGACCGGAAAAATGACTGAAAGTGAATTGAAAGAATGGCTCAAGGAATGCGATGCAGATAATAAACGCTTCCAAGCTATTTCTGATAATGAATCTGCTCGACAAGAGGCATCAGCATGCATGCATTGTGATTGCAGAGCATCGGAAAACTGCGATCTCAGGGAACTTGGAGAGAAACTTGCACTGAAGAATACGTCAGGAAAACTGGTAAATTCGGAGGCAATCAAGAAAATCAACAGAACAGCGAATCTTATCTTTGAGAATGCAAAATGCATAAAATGCGGCTTATGTGTAAGACTTTGCGAAGACAGTACAACTGAACCTGCACTATGTTTTATAAACAGGGGATTTGTAACCATTTTGTCCGAACCGCTTACAAACAGCTTTGAAGATGTGCTTAAAAGCAAGACAAAAGAATGCATCGAAATATGTCCCACCGGAGCCTTGTCATGGTTTAAATCTGATCCTGCTAATGAAACGAAGCTTTAAGATATTATTTTTTCTCTTTCTGAATTCCGGTGTTATCTGCTCCCAGAGTAACGATTGGTCAATTTTTCGTGGAAAATCAGATCTTTCAGGAACGTCTGAATGGCCACTTCCCTCTAATCCGAAGTTGTTATGGAGCATGAATTCAGGCTCAGCGACAAAATCCTCACCTGTAATCAGCGATGGACTTATCTATTTCGGTACTGATAAGGGATCTCTTGTTGCATGCAATACCGGAGGCAGGCTTGCCTGGAAAACAGCAGCAGGCGATCCAATAGAGGCCCCTCCCCTTGTATCGGACAATAATATTATTTACAGTACATCCGAAGGCATACTTTATGCCGCGAATAAAAAAACCGGAAGTATTGTGTGGTCATATAAGACTGACAATCAGATAGCTGGATCAGCAAATATCTGGAAATCGGGAAACTCTTCCGGTATTATTGTCGGAAGCTATGATTATTACCTTCATTGTATTAATCCATCTACAGGGAAAATGCTCTGGAGAGTAGAGACAGAAAACTATATTAATGGTACACCAGCAATATTGAATGGTAAAATTGTGTTTGGCGGATGCGATGGAATGTTAAGAGTTATTGATCCTCTTACCGGCAAACAAAAAGATACAATTGATATTGGAGTATATATTGCCTCTTCTCCTGCCCTTGCCGGCAATATGGCATATTTCGGGGATTATGACGGTACAAAATACTGTGTAAATATTGCCACAAAAAAAATTGTATGGAAGATTCAGGGAGGTGAAGAATCGGGTTCAATACTTGGCATTCCGGCAATCGGAAATAACTCAGTAGTGATTGGAAGCGAGGATAAATTTCTTTATTGTTACAATGCTTCCGATGGTAAACTGGAATGGAAATTCCGAACAAACGGGAAGATTGACGGTTCACCAGTATTAGCATCATCAAAGGTTCTTTTCACAAGCATGGATGGCTATATATATATTCTCAGATTATCAGACGGGAAAAAAATCTGGAGTTTCAATGCTGGTACGCCTGTCAGCAGTTCACCAGCTGTAGTTGACGGAAAATTCTATATTCTGACTGAGGACGGAAGATTGATGGCTTTTGGAAATTAAGTAGTAGCTCGAAAATCAATTTAATTACCCCAACCCCAGGGGGAGTAAATTGATTTTCTTCGCCCCCCTTGGGGTCGGGGTAAACGAAGAAAATCAATGGGGTTTGTTACGAGAGGTTCATAGAGAATGTTATACAATATGAAAATTGTTTATCTGATTACAGGTTCTGGTGGCTCATTTTATTGCGGGAATTGTTACCGCGATATGATTTATCTGAGGGCTATCCGAAAAGTGCCGGGTATTAATGCTTCTGCAATACCCTTATATCTTCCCCCCGACGATATAAATACAGAGACAGGAATGGATAAGAATGTTTTCTTTGGAGCCATTTCAATGTATCTGAGAGAAAAAGTCCCTTTCCTGAAAAATATGCCTGTTTTTATGGATAAAATATTTGATTCAGGCCCAATGCTCAGAATGGCTGCCAGGAGAGCAGGCACAACACGTACCGAAGGATTTGAAGATCTGACGCTGAATATGATCAGAGGAGAAAATGCCTTTCCGGAAAAAGAACTTCAAAGACTGGTGGACTATATGTCACGCGACGGGAAACCGGATATTATTCATCTTTCCAATGCCCTTGTGATAGGACTGGCCAGAAGAATCAAGAAGAAGCTGGATGTCAAAATAGTCTGCTCTCTCTTAAATGAAGATGACTGGATAGATGAAATGGCAGAACCCTATCAGTCAAAAGCATGGAAACTCATCTCCAAAGAAGCACCAAATGTCGATAAGTTTCTTACTCCCAGCAATTATTTTAAAGAATTATTTCTGTCCAAAACAGGGATTAAAGGAGACAATTTTCATGTTGTTCCACTTGGTTTTGAACCGGGCTTTTTGGTAAATATTGAAAAAAATGCTGTCTGGCCTTCAATCGGTTATTTCTGCAGGATCAGTTCTCAGAATGGCTTTGATAAACTGGTGGACGCCTTTATAGAGTTGAAAAAAGACAATAGTTTGCCGAAACTAACACTTCATGTATCAGGAGGATATACCGGTGATGATAAACCATTTATTGCCGAACAAATAAGGAAAATAAAGAATAACGGGTTGAAAAGTTATATCAGGATTTATCCGGAATTTCACGGGGACAGTAAACAGAAATTTTTCAGCAGTATCGACGTTATGAGCGTTCCGGTGCGAAAACATGATGGTTATGGGCTCTATATTCTGGAATCCAATTCTGCCGGGGTACCTGTTGTTCAGCCTGCGACCGGAGGATTTCCAGAAATAATCTCAAAAACACTCGGAGGAATTACTTACTCGCCTGACAGTGTTTCAGAGTTATCAGCTAACATCCTGAAATTATTAAAAGATAATGAATTACGTTCAAGGCTTGGAAAACAGGGGAAAGAAAAAGTTTTAGCTGAACTTTCGCTGGAAAAAATGTCGGAAGGCCTGTCAATGATTTATAGTTCTTTAACTTAAGTTTATATGTTTCTAACTTAGTGTATCTTAGTGAAACCTTAGTGTCACTTTGTGGTTGATTTTTCTTTTTACCACAAAGGTTCGCCAAGTAAGTCACTAAGGAACTCTAAGGAGGGAATTAATAAATATTCAAAAAGAATATTATGCTTTCAATAAAAGAAATTTCAAAATCCTTCACCCAGAGAGGACTGGTTCTTGATAATCTATGCCTTGAAGTGAATGAAAGAGAAACAATTGCAATCATGGGGCCATCAGGTTCAGGTAAGACTACACTTATGAATATCATTGGTCTGCTCGACAAGCCTGATTCCGGAACTATAAGTTTCAGAGGATCTTCGATAACTGACTTTACAGAAGAACAATCGGCAGATTACAGAAACCACAACGTTGGTTTTGTTTTCCAGGATCATTTGCTGATACCCTATCTTACAGTCTCAGAGAACGTGTTTCTCCCTTTACTTGCCACTGAGCATTCGCAGGAAGAAATTGCTCTTAAGGAACAAAATTCAAAGAGCTTAATGGAAAAAACCGGCATTTATAATCTCAGAGACAAATATCCCTTTAATATATCCGGCGGTGAAGCACAGAGAGTTGCGTTAGTAAGAGCCCTGGTCAATAATCCATCAATACTCCTGGCTGATGAACCGACCGGATCGCTTGATGCAAAAAATGCTGAAAATATGGGAAGTCTTCTGCTTGAAATGAACAGGGACTACGGCATAACTATCATTATGGCAACACATTCTTTTGATCTTGCAAAAAAAATGTCAAAGATTTTGCGGCTCGAAGAAGGTAAATTAAACATATTGAACGAACAATAATTAAGTGATTCAAATGCCATCTATATTCCAGATAATACTCAAATCAATAAAATTCTATAAAAAGCAGATTTTTTACCAGGTTTTTATAATTGTATTGCTTTGCGCTGTTATAACCGGTTCGTTGCTGACAGGCAAATCGGTTAAGGAGAGTCTTAAGAAATCAGCGTCGGATCACCTTGGAAACACTGATATTCTAATAAGCTCAGGGATAAGATACTTTGACCCGGAACTAGTTAAGAGGTTAAAGGACAGCACTGATTTAAAATGCACAGGTGTACTTGAAATCAATGGATTCAGCCAGAGTATGAATTCACAGAAAAAGGCTTTTAATACTCATATCTTTGGCGTAAGCAGTGATTTTTTTGCATTTCAGGGATTTGATACGTTTTCAGTCAAACCCGGCGAAGTAGCTATTAATAAAAAACTTGCAGACTACCTTGGGATCAAACCAGGTGAAGACCTGATAATAAGGTTTCCCCGCATTTCCGCTATTCCTGCTGATGCACCCTTTGCACCTACGATCGATGGTGGAAATTCTATTGTGCTGAAAGTCGGTATTATTCTTGAACCTTCACATATCGGAAATTTTTCCTTATCAATCAGTCAGATTACACCAATGAATATTTTCATGAATCTTTCTGATATTGATGATAGCCATGGAGGATCAAATAAAATTAACAGACTTCTCATAAACAACAAAAACGCTAATTCATTAAAATCAGCTTCTGAATCATTAAAACATTATCTGGAGATTTCAGATATCGGTTTAAAACTCAGGAACATTGAAAAAACCGGTGAAATTGAATTAACTTCTGACAGAATTTTTATTGATGGATCTATTCTTAAAGAGATTACCAGCCTTATTCCTGAGTCAGCACCGGTACTGACATATCTTGGTAACAGGTTTGTTGATGGAAGAAAATATAATCCCTATTCATTTGTTTCAGCCCTGCCTTCTTCACTTTATCCCGGTATTTGCACAGGAAACGGTATGATAATCAACAGCTGGATGGCAAATGATCTGTCTGCAAAAGTAGGAGACACAATAAAAATGTTCTGGTACTCACCTGATTCTCTGAATAAATTAATTGAAAAAAACAGTCCATTTATTATAAGGAGTATTGTTGAGATGAAGGGTATCTGGTCGGATTCTCTTCTTATGCCTGATTTCCCCGGGATATCAGGAAAGGAATCATGTTCTGACTGGGATGCAGGAGTGCCTATAAAAATGAGTGAAATCCGTGCCAAAGATGAGGATTACTGGAACAGATACAGAGGTACACCGAAAGCATTCATCAGTTATGAAAAAGGCAATGAGTTATTGGGAAATAATTTTGGTCCGGCAACATCATTACGTTATCCGGCAGGATTAAGCAGGACAGAAATTGAAAACAGGCTGAACGGATCACTTAATCCTGAAAAGATGGGTTTCATTATGTCAGATCTTTCCGACGAATCAATTAAAGCGGCAAACGAGAGTGTTGATTTTGGTTCACTGTTCCTTAGCCTTGGCTTTTTCCTGATTCTTGCATCATTTGTTCTGTTGTCATTTGCGACCTCTTCATATTTTGATCTGAAAAGGAAGTCAGTGAAGACCTTGTTTTCCCTCGGATTCAAAAACAGCAGGATTGCAAAGTTATTGTTGCTGGAAGCTGGAGTGATAAGCCTGGCAGGGTGTTCAATCGGTGCATTCTTAGGATATTTGGCTGACATTCTTATTACACGGGCACTGAATACTGTCTGGACAGGAGCTGTTCAGACTAATACACTTTACTCTTACTTTGATCTTAAGTCAATTATTTTCGGATTTGTATTGACTTTTCTTACCATTCTGGTGTTTATGTTTCTTAAGGTCAGAATATACCTGAAGGAGTTGAATCCAAAGAAAAAGAAAGGTTATGTATCCCATTCTACCCGGCTGAATCTCTTTCTATTGATTACATCTGCTGTTGTAACAATCTCACTGTTTGTACTATCAATGGTATTCAGTGACCAGCAAATTCTTTTTTCATTTTCTTCCGGAACTTTGCTTTTGCTGACACTTGTACTATTGTGGAGGCAGTACTTTATCAGAAGAATAACCCGCGGTTCTGATCGAATGCACAACAGAAATGAATTATCGCGTCTCTATTATTCTTTTAATCCTTCTAATGCTGTGACACCTATCCTTTTCATAGCTGCCGGAATTTTTACTGTCGTTATCACGGGTGCCAACAGGATGAATAATAACGATAAGCAGCTGAGACGTTCAGGAGGCACCGGAGGATATTTGCTCTGGTGCGAAAATACTATCCCTGTAAAACAGGATCTGAATACAGAATCAGGAAGAAAAACCATGGGTCTCGACGACAATCAACTCTCGGAGCTGCACTTTGTTCAGATAAAAAAGACATCAGGGAATGATGCCAGCTGTCTCAATCTTAACCATATTACAGCTCCTCCACTGCTTGGAATTGATCCTGAAGACTTTATAGCAAAAAAATCTTTCTCATTTTCCAAAATGCTCTCTTCAAAAGAAATTAAGAATCCATGGCAGTATTTAAATCTTGAACCACAAAACAATATAATTTACGGAATTGCTGACCAGACAGTTCTGGAATGGGGATTAAAATTAAAAACTGGAGATACTCTGGTGCTCAAAGCTGAAAATGGCCGGCCTTTGCACATAATAATTGCAGGTGGTTTACAGACATCTGTGTTTCAGGGTAATGTACTGATAGGAAAAGAAAACTTCACAAAGTATTATCCTTCTGTTTCAGGCAGTCAGGTGCTTCTTGTTGATGGCAACAGAGCATTAATCGATTTATATCAGAACGTTCTGAATGACAGGCTAGAAAATTATAGTGTAAATATTGAAAAAACAGCTGACCGGCTTGCCTCATTTCATGAAGTTACCAATACTTATCTATCTGTATTTGGCGTTTTTGGTGCATTGGGAATGATAATTGGTGTTGCTGGTCTGGGCTTTGTGCTGTTGAGAAATTATAATCAACGGAAACAGGAATTTGCTATTATGCTTGCAGCAGGATTCAGAATGAAAGGCATCAGACGAATGATTCTTTCAGAACAGGTGCTCATACTTATAGCCGGAGTCACATCAGGCCTTGTTTCGGCTCTTTTGGCAACTTCATCTTCAATAAAGAATAGTCCCGATATACCCTGGTTTGTAATAGGTCTTATGGTAGCGGCAATTCTGATCACAGGATTAATTGCTCTGTCGCTGTCAGTCAGATCAATAACAAAAAATTCATTAATTACTATTCTAAAGACAGAATAAAAATGGTCTATTTTTTACCTACTGCTATCAGATACTTCTGGGTTCTGAAAATTATCATACCATCGGTTAATGCCGGAACGCTCATGCATATATCATTCATAGGAATCTCGGCAAGAAGTTTAAATGTATCACCAGCTCCTATTATATAGACAGTTCCTTCTTCATCAACAATATAGATTTTTCCATCAGACGCTACAGCTGAAGCTATAAAACTTTTCGTTTTTCCAAGCTTTGCATTATAAATCTCTTTCCCGGTAAGGGGATCAAGACATGTTACACTGCCATTCCAGTTAA
The DNA here is from genome assembly GCA_002319885.1 of Bacteroidales bacterium UBA1797. GTDB lineage: Bacteria > Bacteroidota > Bacteroidia > Bacteroidales > VadinHA17 > LD21. The sequence continues at coordinate 55,204 of DCFT01000027.1, read as the reverse complement.
AATTATAGAGCTGGTTTTTGTAGAGTAACAAGGTATGCATATATGAACCGCCTCTGGGAAGGCTCCATTTTATATATTCATTCGATGTTTCGTTTTCCTTCAGAGTTATATCACCTGTTGCATTGCTTTTTACCGCTATTATCGGCGAGTATTTTCCATGCGCACTGTTAAAATAAATGAGATCATTGCCTACAATGGGTGTTGGTATTTGAATGTCGCCACCTCCTGACATTTTCCAAATTTCTTTTCCTGTTTCAAGATCATACCCGCCACGGTTTTTATATCCGTTTAGAGCTATATAAGTTTTCCCGGCATAAGCATAAATATTAGGAGTACACCATCCGGTATATTCATCACGTTGGGTATTCCATATTTGATTTCCCGTTTTTACATCAAAGGCCGCCACAAAAGAGTTATCAAGAACATCACATTGTATAATAAGCTTCCCATCATAAATAATCGGTGAACTGGCAAATTCCCATTCCGCTGATTTCATCACAACCCACACTGATTTCAGCAATCCAAAACTTTTCTTCCATAAAAGATTTCCCTTCATATCATAGCAGAAAAGGCCTTCTGATCCAAAAAAAGCAACTACGTATTTCCCGTCGGTAGCCACTGAAGTGTTCGCATGAGTTGATTTTGGATGCCGTTTCATTGCCGGAATTCCTTTGCATGACGTCTGTTCCCAGATTATCTTCCCTGTATTTTTATCAATACAGTATACTTTCCATTCATGAACTGAAGAATCTCTGACGGGTGTAACATCGCCATACAGACCTGGTTTATACCCTGCCTTGTCAGCCTCACTAATTGCAGTTGTAATAAATATTTTGTTATCCCAGATGACAGGACTCGAAAGACCCAAGCCCGGGATCTCAGTTTTCCACCGGACATTGGTCATGGTCTTCAGATTAAAGGAATCGGGAAGATTGGTATTATCCATTACTCCTGATGAGAAATTTCCACGATAGGAAGGCCATTGCCGGTCAGGATTAACCTGGCTTGAAATTTTTTCAAATGAAAAAACCAAAAAAAAGAAAATAAAAAAGACAACCGTATTTTTTTTCATAGGTATATGAATTATGAAACCAGATCATTGTTTCCCAACAGCAATCAGGTATTTCTGAGTTCTGAAAAATATCATTCCATCGGTGATAGAAGGCGCCGTGAGGCATACATCATTCATAGGTATTACAGCTATCTGTTTAAAAGAGGTACCATCCTGAATTATATATACAGTACCCTGTTCATCAACAATATAAATTTTACCGTCAGATGCAACAGGGGAAGCAATAAAACTCCCGCTATGGCCAAGTTTTGCACGGTAAATTTCTTTACCCGTGGCAGCGTCAAGGCAGGCGATGGTGCCATTCCAGTTAACATTATAAAGATGGCCGTTATAAAGCAGCATGGTATGAATATATGAACCTCCCCTTGGTATATTCCACTTCACATATTCACTCATTGCTCCTTCTGTTTTTGGGGTGATATCACCTGTTGCAGTTGTTTCAATTGCATAGATTGGCGAAGAAGGGCCATGTGCACTGTTAAAAAATATAAGGTTATTACCAACAACAGGTGTAGGTATCGGAACGTCACCGCCACCCGACATTTTCCAGATTTCTTTTCCTGTTTCAAAATCATAACCACCACGATGCTTGAATCCATTAACAGCTATTCGTGTTTTAGTGCCGTCTTTGTAAATATTTGGTGTGCACCACCCGGGATATTCATCTCTTTTTGTTTTCCACAACTCTTTTCCCGTTTTCAGTTCAAAAGCGGCGAGAAATGAATTTTCGAGCACATCGCACTGAATTATCAGGACTCCGTTGTATATAACCGGCGAACTAGCAAATTCCCATTCTGCTGCATTATAATCAAATGCAACTGATTTAAGTACGCCAAAGCTCTTCTTCCAAATAAGCGTTCCTTCGTAATCGTAACAATATAAACCTTCAGATCCAAAGAACGCAACAGCATATTTCCCATCAGTAGCAACAGAAGAATTGGCATGTGTCGATTTGGGATGTCTCCGTACTTTCGGGATACCGGTAAAGGAATTTCTTTCCCATATCACTTTACCTGAATTCTTGTTAATGCAATATACTTTCCAGTTGTGTACAGAACTGTCAGCTACCGGCATACCATCTCCATAAATACCTGTTCTGATACCCTGGTTATCTGACTTCGCAATTGATGTTGTAATGAATAATTTATCACCCCATATTACAGGACTTGACAGACCCAGACCCGGAATTTCTGTTTTCCATCTGATATTGATCATCTTCTGAAAGTCAAATGATTCAGGGAGGTTAGCGTTATCGAGTACTCCCGAAGCCATGTATCCTCTGTATTGTGGCCACTGCCGCTCAGGATTAATCTGTCCGTTGAGAGATAATGTAATCGCAAATAATGCGACTATTGCGCCTGTAACAGGAAAATAAAATTTCATTTTATAAATCTAATAGTAAGAAACAGGTTATTTTTTTTCGGTCAATTTCCCATTGTTCATCCACAGGGTGACTCTTCCCATTCTGTCATAAGGAGGATAGGCATGCATATCACCTGTAACAAAATCCATTAAGCCGTCATTATTAAAATCTCCCGGCTCCAGCGTAAGTATGTGTGTGGGAGAACTGGCAATATCGTGAAGTGTAAAGTGCATTTTCCCATCGTTCTCCAGCCAGATAAAACTTTGAGATTCAGGTTTATCCCATAGATTGAATGCACTTACGCAAAATATATCAAGATCACCGTCCTTATCGATGTCAACAGGTCTTGCATCGTATGCTCCTATAAAATTACAAATCCTGTGGAATTCAAATTTCAGGTTCCCTTTGTTCTCAAGCCATTGAACCCCATGCCAGGGTTTCCCAACCGGAGGTATATAATCAAACGCATCTCCATTGGTATAGAGTATATCGTCGTCACCATCCTTGTCGAAATCGCAGATATAGATTCCACTTGAGCCAAAATCTTCATTATTTGACCCATAGATCAGCTTTGAAGTGAAATTTCCTTTTCCATCATTTATAAAACCATAGATCTCTTCCCATTCCTGGCTCACGAGAGAGATAATATCGTTATCTCCATCTTTATCTATGTCAACTATTTCAACATTTATTGGACCCGATAGGTTTTGAAGAATATGACTTTTAAATTTCCAGTTTCCCAGATTTTCAATCCACATGGTCTCTCCATCGTCATACCCGAATTGTGCAACAGCAAGATCGAGATCTCCGTCGCCATCCAAATCACCTGCCCTGACATCAGATACCCGGGCTATTTTGTCTACTATTACATGTTTTTTGAAATGATTTGTACCATCATTTTCAAGGATAACTACTGATCCTATTTTATCATTACTGGGGAATATCACGCCAAGTATTGCAACCATAATATCCTTATCTCCGTCTTTATCAAAATCAATTATCTGAGTATGAGCCGGTGCATTCAGACTATCGGCAAGAACAGATTCGGTAAAAACACCTGCCGGATATTGACGTATCCAGTCAACAGAGTTACTTTTACAGTCACATACAATTATATCGAGGAGGCCATCTCCATCAAGGTCCACAGCCTGGACATTTGAAATAAACGGTGGCTCTTTAAAAGTATTTCCAACAGGCAAGCGATCGAGAAAATCTATTTTTGCTCCATGTACTGTATTATCGGATTCCCCGGTCACATTATCTTTTGCCTCGGCTCTGTTTGCAATCCTTTTAATAACCTCGCTCCTTGTCATTCCTTTCTGCTTAGCCTGGTAACTAATTAAAAGAAAAGGAATGCCTATAATCAGAAATAATACTATAACCAGCAATATAAGAGTTTTAAGACCTTTATTGCGATTCCCTGCTGAATTCCTGTCTTTTGACATGCTTTGCTATTTTTACTTTTTTCAAATAAAACATTAACCGCAAAAATAATCTAAATGTGCTTTATGACAGCATTGCATTGAAATAAATTAATTATCATTGAAAATTATAGAATATGCTATTTGGGAGTCGTGAAGATCAGTATAATTATTGATATTTATCCAGTATGAGAGTTACCGGCAGGCATCTTATTAATCTCTTAATAATCATTTGTTTTGGATTGATACCGGCAATTGCTATCCAGTTTTTTACAGAAAAACCAACTAGCAGGTACATTCACATAAGGAGTTTCCGTTACGGTAAAGATCCGTATGTAATACGATGCAACCGTGGTGACACATTGCATCTGACATTTTCTACTGACGATACCGGGCATTCATTTTTTCTCCAGGAATTTGATATAGACGTCAAAATTAGCCCGTCGCGCAACGAGGTTACCGTTTTCAAAACTAGTGATCCTTCTGCTGAACAAATTATTGAAAAGGAAGTCATCCTGATTGCAAGGCATACAGGATTTTATAATTATATAGTTTCAAAAAGCAACTATCGCTGTCATGTATGGTGTGGCCCGATGCACGCCTTTGAGCAGGGTAAGCTTATCATTGAACCCAATACTTTGCTGATCTTCAGTATTGGCAGCCTTATTGGAGTATTTGTAATATGGCTGCTTTCATTTTTTAAAAATGCAAATGCAGGTACAGAAAGTGAAGATGACAAAGCAGGTTATAAAGATTTGCTTAAAGAAACAGGTATTTTAAAAAAGATAATAGTATCGCGATATACCCAGGCCACTTTAACATTGATTACTATGGTCATGATATATATCGTAATTCTGACCTCAGTTTTTGGTACAAAGGTATCAGGCAGAAATCTGGGAGTTCTTTTAATGTGGGCCGTCTGGTTGTTTGCCCTTGTTGCCCTTATTACACCTGTTTTTGGAAGATTCTGGTGCACGATTTGTCCTTTGCCCTTCTTCGGCGATCTCATTCAGCGAAAATCATTCTTTAATCCGGTTAAAGGCAAAACGAAAAACTTTAATAATAAGTTTTCCGGACTTTTCCTGAAATGGCCTGAATGGTTAAAAAATGACTGGTTAAGATTAATCATCTTTTTACTGCTTGCGACATTTTCAACTACACTGGTTGCTACTCCTTTTATTTCAGGCATTACCGTTCTAATGCTGATGGTTGTTCCAACACTGATGTCAGGAATTTTTGAACTCAGGGCGTTTTGTCGTTACGTTTGCCCTGTAAGTGTATTTGTGGGGCCTTTTTCAAGGATGAGTACATTGGCTCTCAGAAACAAATCACAGGCGACCTGTGATCAATGCAAGCCTCATTACTGTGAGAATGGCAATACAAACGGATGGGCTTGTCCATATGGACTGAATGTAGGCAGGATAAAGGAAAACAGCGATTGCGGGCTTTGCCTTGAATGTCTCCGAAGCTGCACATATAATAATGTATCTCTTTATAGCAGACCCTTCGCAACTGAGAAAGGTGCCCGCAACTTTAGTGAGGCATGGATGTCGATGGCGACTTTTACAATTTCAATAATCTATAGTATATTATATCTTGGACCATGGCCCGTCGTTCGTGATTATGTAAACATTCTTGATAAACATAACTGGGGTTTATTTGGTATTTATTCGCTGATAATGTGGTCATCAGTTCTTATCCTTGTTCCTGGAATCATTTATCTGCTTTCATCTCTGGGTTCAAAACTTGCAAAAATCAGGAGTAACAGGAAGGAGATATTTCTTGAATATGCCGGATCTCTTCTTCCCTTTGCATTAATGAACTGGATTGCATTTGTAATACCTATGCTGTTTGTGAATGTTACATTTATCAAACAATCTCTTTCAGATCCTTTTGGTTGGGGCTGGGATTTCTTCGGAACCGCTAATTCTCCGTGGCACCAGTTTTTACCCCAGTTTATTCCATGGCTTCAGGCATTTGCTGTTCTGACAGGTTTATATCTTAGCTTAAGAAATATAAGAAAGTCAAAGATAGTATCAGATCAGGATCGCAGTACTGCTATAAAGGTCAGTTTACCTGTAACTATTTTCATTACTGCAGTAGCATTGGCAATGTTGCTATTCTTTACAAATTAGTTGAATTCAGTTTCATAACTGACTTTAATTTCACCGGAAGCATAACTAAAACTTAATATTATAGTTAACTGATATTATATTAATATCTGACAGCTGTGGTTGAAAGTCACGCTGGAAGATATATTCTGCTTCAATGGAATGTCTTTTTGTAATTCTGAGTTCCATCCCTGCCGAAAACTTGTTCTTGTCCACCGTTCCTGATTTTCCGGAAAACATTGGACGAAATGATTCTACATATATATAAGGATTTAAAGGAAAGGACTGAGTTTTGTATAACACTTTAAATTTAATCTGCCCTGTATAATCGGGGTAGTTATCATTATCATCCTGAATATATGTTTTAGTCCTTATTTGAAATCTTAAACGGGTGGTAAAACTGAAATTTCCCAGTGGAGCATTGGCCTTTATATCCATAAATACTTTATGCTGAAAATAGTATGAATTGTTGTCTTCTATTTTTTTTATAAGACGATAGGAACAATCTAATGATAAATATTTGATGAAATTATAATCAAGTCCGCCCTCAAGGAAAGCCTCGTCAACCCTGGATGCTTTTTTAAATGTCCGGACATCAGTGGATAAATTGATCACCAGCTTATTACTTATTTTATGTTCAGCTGAAACTCCATACCATATCCCAAAGTCTTTTTTCTGAGCTGAAACAAGCAGGGGCAGAAAACATAAAAATACTGTAAGACACCATTTATTAATCGTCGTCATCGTCATTATCATTTTTACTTTCAAATTCACTAACAGTATTTGCATGATATCCAATTACATCATAGAACATTTCAAGAGTGCATGTATCTCTCAGGAAATCGATTTTTCCTATTTCGACTCTTTTGATTTTCTTTATGCCTGTCCTTGACTGGAGATCATTAATCAGTTCCTGGTTATTTTCCGGTTTAATGAGATCAATCCTTTCATATATGATGATCTTTGATAACTCATGTTTCTGAAGCCATATCTTCTCCATGCAAAATGCTATTGAAATAATTGCAAAGTTTGTAAAGAGAACTTCAGCAACACTTGTTTTGGTGTCGGCGAGAGCATTAATTATTGAGACACCTATTGTCAGAAAAAGATAGGTCATCTCTTTTATTGGTATAGAGTTGGTTCTGTACCTTATTATCCCGAAAATTGCAAAAAGTCCAAGTGCAAACCCTATCTGAAGTTTAACGCTTGCAAGGAGGTAACACAAACTGAAAATAAGGCTCGAAATCAGTATATAGGTAAAAAGATAATCTTTTCTTTTGGTGGTAGAATAATACAACCACCGCACCAGGATCAGAATTACAGCCATATTTAAGGTAAATCGTCCAAGCAACTCTAAAAAACTTGGGATGTCAATAATTTCAATGCCTGCAAGATCTATTTTGTCAGACATCATGAGAATTAATGTATTCATTTTCTATCTTATTGATTAATAGCAAATTTGGTTTTAATCTGTTTTTCCGGGGTATATCATTTATTAATGCACTTCCTATGCAATATTTACTGAAACCTGAAGGTTTGAAGCCGATCTGTTTCATGATATTTCGTGTGGAAGCCTGACCAGAATACTTTTCCCTTTTTAATTCGACAATTGCTAAAAACGGCAACTTGCAATTTTTACCACAAGGGCTTGAGAAATTGATATTAAAATCCATAGTGATCCGTTCATTAAGTTCTCTTCCCACCAGCGTGATCCGGGTAAATCCGTTTATGAGGACCGGTCTGAGACCGGAACAATTATAGTGAAGATATTCTTTAATAAACGCTGATGCGTTTCCATCGGGAGAATCTGACTGCAGGCTGTTTTCAATCCGCCATTTAATTGTTTTGTTCTTATTGGTTTTCTTCTTTATCTCAAGAAAGGAAAGCCCCGTGGATTCGTAAATCCTGTATCTTACTTTGTCTCTTTCGAGTTTACCTCTAATCTGTTGCATATAAAACAAAAGGTCAGAAGTATCGAGATATATAGTTTTATATGGAAGTGACCGGATATTATTAATTTCAAGAATATAATAGCTTCCCGACAAACGAGCCAGCAGCTCAGGTAGTTTCCTTACGGAGATAACATACTTTGTTTCAAACCTGTTCATTAAAATTGCTTCATTCATTTCATTTAAACCAATGGAATGAAATGAACTTAGTTGTGTTTGAATATCAGAGCTATACATCTTTTAATATGAGGTATAGACATAAGTCTTTCTGGACTTCAGCTTCTTATTGGAATCGTAGACTGTTTTCTCAGAGCGTAAACCATTTACATATTTATACTCCGATGACTCCTTTAGCTTTCCGGAAGGATCAAACTCTTCCTCTTTTATCTTGTTATTATCTGAATCATACTGGTATTTAAAGTGTTTATCGACCTTACCTTGTTTATAGGTAATGGATTCAAGCTCATTGCCTCGTTCATCGTAGTATGTTTCTGATTCCCTGTACTGCTTTTTAACCAGCATATCATATTTCTCCTCCGACACAATAACACTTTTAATTTTATCATTCGGTCGCGATTTCTGACATTCTGCTTTCAAAGCACATCCAAGAATCAGAAAAATAATAATGGTTGCCCTAACCGTTTTCATAAATATTTAAATTATAAAATTATTTTTTCAATCTGACCGAAAATTAAGATCCTATTTTGTTGTACTGTGTTGGTTTCAAATGTACGGTTACTTAAACATAGTTGAAAATATTATTGAGAAATATTTTGAGCATGTGTTGTAAATGGTCTTTTTTAGTAATCAAAGACTTTGTTAATAAAAATATTTTAAAAAATACATTTTCTAAATACATCATTATGTTTACTTTATGATTCAATTTTAATTTTAAATTAAAAAATATTATAATTTTTCCTGACCATTTGAACAACTTAGTCAGGCAGGATGTTATATTTGCATCTTTTTATTAAAATGAATATTTCAAGATTTACTTCTGAGAAGACGGAGAAGACTGATAAGGTGCAAATGATAATCGAAGCATCGCAGAAGCGCTTTGGGTTATTCGGAATTGAAAAAACATCAATGCGCGAAATTGCAGATGATCTAAATCTTTCGAAAGCATCATTATACTATTATTTTCCGGATAAAGAAAGTCTCTATAAGGCAGTAGTTGAAAAGGAACAGGCTGAGTTTTTATCAAATATTTCAGACAGGATATCAAGTATTAACGAACCGGAGCAATTACTTCAGGAATATGCTGGCATTCGTCTCTCATATTTTCGCACTTTGCTTAATTTAAGCAGATTAAGACTTGAAGCTTATTCGGATTTGAAACCGGGTTTCAGGGAAACACTTGAGAATTTTAAAGGAAAAGAAAAGGAAATTATAAAAGAGATATTTAAAAAAGGGATAAGTGGTGGAATCTTTTTTATCGATGATGTTGACCAGACTGCCAGTCTTTATCTTGATCTTCTTAAGGGATTAAGGGCAACATTAGTTAATGAAAAGAAAAAATTATTTATAGAACAGGAAGAATTTGACCGGCTTCTTGAGAAAACAATTGCTTTTACCAATTTTTTTATCAGGGGTTTAAAATGCAAATAATTTGATATATTGACTATTACCAACATAATTTAATTAAGAACAGTTTTATGAAAGATGAAGCTAAGAAAAACCGACTCAGAGTTTATATTCCACTTGCAATAATTATTTTATTAGTCGTGGCAGGAGCATGGTATTGGTACAGAGATTATTCCATGTATATTACTTCGGATGATGCACATGTGGATGCTGACAATGTAAGCGTTGGAGCAAAAATAATGGGGAGAATAACCACTCTGTATGCCGATGAAGGAGACAAAGTCAAACAAGGCATGCTTCTGGCTGAACTTGACAGTACTGATATGGTTGCACAACGAAACCAGACAGTTGCTCTCCGGGCCCAGGCTCAGGCTAACTTAGTGCAATCGGAAGTAAAATATGCTTCTGATCAGAAAAGTATTATAGTGCTCGAAATAAATATGGCCAGAGCTACTGACGATATGAACAGAGCAAAAACCCAGTCGGAAGGTGGTGTTATAACGCCTGAACAATTTGATCATGTAAAGAAGGCATTTGAAACTGCATCAGCTCAGCTTGACGCAGCAAAAGCCCAGCTCCTGGTATCGAAATCAATGATTTCGAGTGCGTCAGCATCAGTTGGGACAGCAAATGCCCAGATAAAAGTTCTTGAAGCACAACTCAGGAATACGAAACTTTATGCACCCGCAGATGGTGTAATAGCAAAAAGGTGGTTACTTCCTGGTGATGTAGTTCAGCCAAGTCAGTCAATATTTACTATTACTATCAGTAAAGATTTATGGATAGTAACTTACCTCGAAGAGACAAACATTGCAGATGTTTATCTTGGGCAGCCTGTCAAATTTACAATTGATGCATTTTCAAGAGATAAATTTGACGGTAAAGTCTTCATGATCGGTTCAAGCACTGCTTCTGTATTTTCTCTTATACCCGCAAATAATGCTTCTGGAAACTTTACAAAAGTCACTCAGAGAATACCTGTCAGGATTTCAATAGATAAAGCAGAAAATAATAAAGCAATCTCTTCTTTCAATATTTTATCGGGGATGTCAGCAGTAGTAAAGCTTATCAGGAAATAAGATGGAAAGACGAAGAACGCCATCTCACCGTATCAGGTACCTTGTTAGGAAAGGTAATTCACCTTTTCATCCTAAGCATTTGTCATACAAATGGTTCCTGCTGGCAAATATTATGCTTGGTACTTTTATGGCAGTACTTGATGCCACAATAGTAAATGTAGGTTTACCAAAAATTATGGCATCCTTTGGTGTCAGTCTCGATAAAATTGAATGGGTTGTAACGGCATATATGCTGGCGATGGCCGTAGCGCTTCCCACTTCGGGTTGGCTAGCCGATAAGTTCGGGTACAAACGGTTGTATTTCATTGGATTATTCCTTTTTACTTTAGGATCTATGTTATGCGGAAGGTCGTCGAACGAAAATATGTTGATAGCATCGAGGGTTATTCAAGGTTTGGGAGCCGGTACTATTCAGCCTTTGGGAATGGCAATAATTACAAGGGAATTTCCACCTAACCAAAGAGGTATTGCATTGGGATTCTGGGGTATCGCTGCAGCAGCCTCAGTATCATTCGGGCCACTGATAGGGGGCTTTCTGATTGACACTTTCAGCTGGCCACTTATTTTCGACGTTAATATTCCAATCGGGATATTAGCTATGTTGTTTACAATAGTAATTCAAAGTGAATATATTAACAGAAAAACACGTGAATTTGATATTGTAGGATTCATTTCAGTAACTATTTTCCTTCCACTCACACTTTACATTCTTTCCCAGGGAAATGCAGCAACAAACTCTGCAGGCTGGCATGCCCCTTTCATACTTATTTTCGGAGCAATTGCTCTAATCTCCCTGGCTGTTTTTATAACTGCGGAATTTACTGTTAAAGAGCCACTTCTTGATCTCAGGCTTTTAAAGTACCATAATTTTGGTATAGCAAACATAATTCTTGTAATCTTTAGTCTTGGGATGTTCGGCAGTACATTCCTATTACCTATTTATTTACAGAATTCTTTGGGCTACACAGCTTTGCAGGCCGGTTCGGTTTTTCTCCCTATGGGGATTTTGCAAGGTATAATTGCTCCTATTTCAGGAAGGATTTCGGATAAATTAAATCCAAAAATTCCTCTTTTCATAGGCGTTGTTCTATTTGCCTTTAGTTTTTACCTCAATGCTTACCTTTCGTGGCTTACCGAATTGAATTACATAATGCTGTCATTATATATCAGAGGAGTAGCCATGGGTTTAATGTTTACAGCCTTAACAACTGTCTCGCTGTCGGAGATACCACGTGATAAGATGGCACAGGCCTCAGCCATTACTAACTCGATACGCCAGCTGGGGGGAAGTCTGGGTGTTGCTTTACTTGCTACTGTACTTACTTCAAGAGTCAACTTTCATACCCAGACCTTCGGCGCAGCAATTAAACCGGGTTCTGAGATTTTCAGGGAGACATCGTCAAGAATAAAATATCATCTTCAAAATGAAGCCGGTAGTTCTCCTTCCAATTCAACAAGACAGAGTGAGGCTCTGCTTCTTTCAAATCTCACGAAACAATCATATATACAAGGTATAGACGATGATTTTCTTCTTGCAGGTATTATAACATTTATAGGAGGAATACCAATAATTTTTCTCCATACAAAAAAATCAAAAAATAAAAATCTTCAGGCACATGAATCATAAAATAAATAAAAAATCAATTTTACCTGTTTTAGCGTTGTTTCTTCTTAACAACTTAATGTCCGGTCAGAATACGGTTGATAACATAAATTCTGCAAATGATTCCCTGTCATTAACTAAGGTTATTCAGCAGGTTATTTCTACATATCCTTCTGTTAAGGTAGCAGAAGAAGCAATCAGGAATACCGATTCAAGGATAGCACTTGCAAAAACAGGATATAATCCGGTGGTGGATATGACAGCCAGTTTTGCAAATCTTGCTCCTGTGACTAAACTCACTTTTCCAGGGCTTGGCACTTTTCAGCTATATCCGGGCTATAATTATTCCGCTACAATTAATTACGAGCAGCTTGTCTATGATTTTGGCAGAACACATCAGAATATTGAGCTTGAGAATGAAAACAAGAAAATCGGAGAACAGTCCCTTGAGCAGGTTAAGCAGAAGCTGTCTCTTTATACTGTAAATAATTTTTATGCACTGCTTTTTTTACAGGCTGCAATAAAGATTAAAGATGAACAGCTGGATGCATTAAAAGAACACTTGCAATATATTGAAAAAGTTATGGCTACAGGTGCAGCAACTGAATATCAGGTTCTGACTACTAAAGTAAAAATTTCGACTGTGGAGAGTCAGAAAGTTGATCTGATTGCCGGTTTAACTTCACAACGGGCTGCGCTGAACTCTCTTCTTGGACAGGATCAGAAAAGCGTTCCTGTAGTGAGAAACGAAATCGCAATAAATCCTCCCGTAATTGCAACAGACTCAATTTTGACTTTTGCATATAATCACAGGGATGAAGTATTGATAAATGAAAAGAGAGCATCTCTTGCTGAACTGAAATTTGGAATGACAAAATTGCAGAATAAACCAATGCTAAGCTTAGAAGCTTCAGGTGGGGCAAAAAACGGTTATCTTCCCGATCTTGCTAAATTCACTCCAAATTATGTTGTGGGATTGGGTCTGAGGATTCCTCTTTTCGACGGTATGAAAAACAAATATAACCTGGCTCAGGCACAATCAGGAATAACTTCAATCTCATATGAATCTGACCTTACAAAAAGGAATATTTCAAATGAAGTCTATGAATCTGAAGCTCTGCTTTCTGCAGCTTCGCGGAAAGTAAATCAATCGGAGCTTCAGCTGACACAGGCATTAAAAGCATATTCCCTTGCGGAAACAAGTTTTAAGTCAGGTGTCATAACAAATCTTGATCTTCTTGATGCCAACACATCAGTTTCTGAAAGCAGGTTAATGCTGCTCAAAGCCAGAATCGACTATGCAACAAGTGTTTATAAGCTCAAAGTCGCACTGGGTGAAAGAATATATTGATCAGGAACCTTGATTTTTAATTTAGGAAAAACTATTCAGAATCGTTCGATTTATCAAAAGTAGGCACTTGCCAGCTGAAATGTCCTTTGCCATTTGGTCTCCGTGAATAAGAATATTCGAGAGTCTGGGAAGGGTATTCGATTTCATCAGTAATTGTACCCCCGGGTGTTGTCAGGATAACCTTTTCACCCGCAGACGATAGTTTAAAATTTGCATGCAGTCCGGTTTCGGTAGTATCATTATCGGCCCATACAATAAGATATCCATTTTCCGGTATATATGTCCCCACGGGAAACTTCCATTTCTCACATTCCTTTTTGCTGTCTGACAAATAATAACCTGACAAATCTATGGAAACATAGCTCAAGTTGAATAACTCTATCCAGTCATCATATTCTCCATCCTGATCTGCAACAGTCGTAGCATTAGAAGGCATCAACTCATTAATTACTACATTTCCGGGGACAATTTCATATGTTTTTTTACAGGAATATGCGATAAATAGAAAAATGAAAATTGAGAAAAGAGTTGTCTTACTTATCATGATTGGTTTGTTTTCTGAGTTGTCAGATTTTGCATAGGGTAAGGCCGAGATTCATAGCTGATTTTGACCCGGAAACGACCAGTGCTGCTCCAAGTGCTGATCCATTGGCAATTTCAGAAGTATAAACAAATTTTGACGGATATGCCCTTGTAATCAAATTCACAAAAAGTTCATTTTTGGAAAATCCACCTGTTATATAAATATTCTCTGTTTCATCAACTGATGGAAGTATCAGGTTTATTGCTCCGAGAGTAAGATCGCCTAATTCATTCATTAGCTGATAATAAGCCTCTTCAAAATTTGAAAACTCATACATATCTATATATTCTCTCAAATCGCGGGAATATGGCCCGGTCTGAAAGAATACTTTTTTCCCATTGAATTTTGCTTTCAGATTTTCCAATAACTGATTATCTGTTTTAACTTTTTTATAATAGTCATCTGATTTTCTGAAATGTTCGCAAATCTGCTTTAATGCCGTTTCATGCAAATGACCAACAAAGAGTCTCGAAGACTTTACAGGTTGCCTTGCAATACTCATATAACAAAGGCAATCTTTGTCAAGCTGGTCTGCAGTTAACTTTTCAGTATTAAAGGGATTCATATTGATACACCAGGTACCTGTGGAAATCAGCAGAAATTTTCCTCCACTACTCGAGAAATATGGCGCAAGAGACGAGGAACTATCATGAATACCTATACCGATCTGTACTTTTTTTCCGTCAATATCTACTTCATTCAGTGTTTCAACCGGAACAGGCTCAGGCAGATTCAGTCCATATTTTTTAACCCAGGGATGATAATTCATATTATCGAAATCCCATAACGCCGTGTGACAGCCTATTGATGTATGCTCAGAATAAATTTTGCCGGTTACTATGTAAGACAGGTATTGGGGTAAATGAAGAATATGTCTGATTTTAGAATAAACCTCAGGCCTGGTAGCCTTTAGCCAAAGTGGTTGAATTCCGGAATTGAGCATGCCAAGGGCTGGAGAAGCTGTTCTTCTGCAAAATTCATCTCTCCCTCCATGTCTTTTGTATAAACTTTCAGAGATCTTTTCATCTATTGGTTTCAGATAATTATAGACCGGAGTAAGCCTGTTTCCTTTTTCATCAAGATAAACCAGTGAAGCCCCATAAGTGGTAAAATTAACAGCTTTAAGATCATATTTATCAGAGTTCGCTAACATTATCAGGGAATCCTTAATCCAATGTTCAATATGTTCAATATCGTCGCATTCAAAGTTATCATCATCAAGAATCTCAGGAAATTTTTCTTCAATTTCCGAAACTATTTTAAACTCCTCATTAAAAAGAATTATCTTTTTGTTGGTTTTTCCTATGTCATAAATAGCTATAACCGTTTCTTTCATCTCTGCCCCCTATCCCGTAAAACGCGACATTAAACGTCTTTAATAATATTATCTTTTTAAAAGCACTTCCTTTTCGTACTTAACAATCTCATCGATATAATCCATTCCTGCCGGAACTTTATTTATCATACAGTAATAATCATATACTGCTCCAAATGGTTTCATTTTAAGAAGCTCCAGGAATGCAAGCCTTTCAAAATTCTTTCCTTCTTCTTCAAATTTTACAAGGGTTTTAATTGGCTCAAGCAAAGCATACATAAAAGCCATTTGCGCAGAACGTGTACCAATAACATAAGCACCGATCCGGTTTAGACTGGCATCAAAGAAATCGAGACCAATATTAACCCTGTTCAGAGCTTTCATCCTGACAATTTCCTGTGTTATCAGCAATAGTTCTTCGTTAAAAGTAAGAACGTGATCGCTATCCCAGCGTACTCCTCGGGTAAGATGTAAGAGAATTTCATCAACAAATTGGAGAATTGACGATACCTTATCCCCTACCTGTTCAGTCGGATGAAAATGACCATTATCGAGAGTTATCAGTATATTGTTTTTTATGGCATAACCAAGATAAAAATCATGAGATCCAACTACCATTGCTTCCGAACCAATTCCAAATAACTTGCTTTCAACCGAATCCTTAAGGTATTTTTTGGGATATTTGACTGCGAATATCTCATCGAGAGATTTTTTTAACTGCTTTCGCAAAGTATTCCGGTCAACAGGAATGTCTTTCATCCCATCAGGTATCCAGATATTATGTACGCATGGCGTTCCGAGTTGTTTTCCCATTTCAGCACCAATGGCTCTGCATCGCCTGATATGTTCAACCCAGAATTTTCTGATCTTTTCATCTTTACTTGATAACGTAAAGCCATCATCAGCAAGAGGATGAGAAAAACACGTGCAATTAAAATCAAGACCTATATTTCTTTTCTTTGCCCAGTCGATCCAACCCTGAAAGTGCTTTGGTTCAATCTGATCACGGTCAACTAGTTTCCCCCCGAACTCACCATATATTGCGTGAAGATTTAACCTTAGTTTTCCTGGTAGAAGAGAGAAAACCTTATCCAGATCAGCCTTCATCTGATCAATTGTTTTGGCTTTGCCAGGAAAGTTACCGGTAGCCTGAATGCCTCCTCCGCCGAGTATTGATCCGGGTTTTTCAAAACCACCAACATCATCTGTCTGCCAGCAATGCAGGCTGATACTAATTTTATCCAATTCGGTAAGAACCTGATCGGTATCAACACCTAAAGCGGCATATTGTTCCTTAGCCAACTGGTATGATTTTTCAATTATTGCTTTTTTCATAGCGGAGAGAGATTTTATTGTCTGTTATATTTATTCTGAATAAAGTTCGCTTATTTAAATTATTCGTTTATGTCACTTAGTGTTTTACTTCGTGATTCTTTGTAGTTTAAGGTCTTATTCCATATAAAATACCTGCTCCAGGGGAATTGTCACCGGGGAGTTATCTGGATTTGTCTCCATTATATCCGCCATGAATTTCCACCATTTTCTAACGATTTCGGTACTTCCAAGATCTTGTGAAGAGCTCTCTCCCGATTGCTCCTGATAAGCAAAAAGGGTGTTGGTCTCTTCATCGAAAAAGATAGAATAGTTCCCGACACCTTCATTTTTCATCAGATTTATAAGTTCGGGCCAGATTTCACCATGACGTTTTCTATACTCCTCACGGAAACCCGGAAGCAACTTCATTTTAAAACCAAATCTTTTAATTTCCATATTATCTAGCCTAGTTTAACGACAAATGTGGAAAGAATGAGAATTATAATTCCAATGGATAATACAAATATTGTTTTCCTTCTGGCCCCTTTCCATTCATTCAGGAAGATTCCCCAAATGTTACTTATAGCTATGTTCAGAGCCATCAGGATACTCCATCCAAAAACAGCCATCCCTTGCGGAAGCTTACTCGATCCCATTCCAAAAAAATGAAACTGCAGGAACCACAGGAATCCTGCCAGAAAGGTAAAGAACAAATTATTCAGAAGGACACCGCCTGAGACAGAGAAATAATCCCTGTAAGATTTATTTTTTATGTTCAGATAGCCACAATAAATCAGATTCGTAATAAATCCGCCAAACAGGATGAAAATGAGAGAAGGATTTTTCTGAAAAAGAGGATTGGTCCCATGAGCAAGCGCTACATTTTCAATTGGTTTTGCCGATTCAAACCCGAAATTAAAGCAAGCACTCATTATACCGGCGAAGATAGCAATAAAAATGCCTTTTTTAAGGGCAAATTCCTTAACAGCTGCTCTTTTTTCCTCGTCTGTCATCTCCTTGCTTTTAAGTGAGCCAGCATAACCTATAACAGCAATTCCAACTACGGTTATAGACACTCCTGTTATAGTTAAAAGGCCTGCGGTAGTCGAGAAAAGATTCTCCCCGGCTATAATTGGCGGGATCAAAGTCCCGAATGCAGCACATAGACCAAGTGCAATACTTTGCCCGAGTGCAACACCAAGATAACGTATACTTAAGCCGAATGTCAGTCCCCCAAAACCCCACAAAGCTCCAAAAAGCATTGCCATCATTTTTGCAGAAGTCGGAGCCTCATGAATTATCGGCATCAGTTCTCCTTTAGGAACAAATATAAAAGCGAATAATATAGGAGCTATAATCCAGGCTGCCACACCCTGACTTATCCAATATGATTCCCACGCCCAGGACCTGACTTTTTTAAAGGGCACATAAAAACTAGCGGCGCCTATACTTCCCAACGCGATAAGTAATATACCTGATACCGGATTCATGTATTTTCTTTTTATAGAGTGTCCTGCAATTTATAAACTTTCAGCAATCAAAAAGTAATTTAGGATATTTTTTTATTCAGACAATTTTTTATAACCTTGATCTTAAATATCAAATATTATTAAGCTATGAAATCACTCAGACTTGCACTTCTTTTTCTTTTTATTTCCGGATTAACCTTTTCACAGGATCTTTCTTTAAAAGACCTGACAACCGATCATAAAGTAAATCCGATAGGTATTGATAATAAATATCCGGGGTTTTCGTGGAAGATCACTGAATCAGGAAATAATGTGATGCAAACAGCTTATTCCATCAGAGTAGCTACAGATGAAAAATTTTCAGCTTCAAAAATTATCTGGCAATCAGGGAAGGTCGAATCTGACGAATCAATTCTTCAGTCATATAAGGGACCGGAACCTATGTCAGGGCAGAGATATTTCTGGCAGGTGAAAGTATGGGACAACAAGGGCCATGAATCCAAATGGAGTACTCCTGCTTACTGGGAAACGGGGCTGTTATCACCTAAAGAATGGAAAGCAAAATGGATTGAAATGGATGGCGATACACTGAGATATTCACCTTCACCACATTTCAGAAAAGAATTTCTATCGGTTAAACCAATTGCAAAAGCAAGAGTATACATTACATCTCATGGGTTCTATGAGTTGCATCTTAATGGAAAAAAAGTTGGAAACCAGGTACTAACTCCGGGCTGGACCTCCTATGGTAAAAGATTGCAATATCAGGTATATGATGTAACCAATATGCTTCTGAAAGGCAATAATGCTGTTGGAGTTGTTCTCGGTGACGGATGGTACAGGGGAACGCTGGGATGGGGTGACAACTGGGCAATTTACGGTAAAAAACTTGGAGTACTTTTTCAGTTAAAAATAAGCTATACCGATGGTTCTGAGGCAGTAATTGTAAGTGACCAAACCTGGAAGGCTTCAAATGAGGGTGCAATAAGAATGAATGATATCTATAACGGGGAAACCTATGATGCAACTAAAAAACTCACGGGATGGGATAATCCTGGTTATGATGAAAAAAACTGGCAAAATGTGCAAACAGGTAATTATAATAACAGCAACCTGATAGCATCTGAGGGATTACCTGTAAGGAAGATTGAGGAAATAAAGCCTGTGAAAATATTCCGGACACCAAAAGGAAGCCTTATTGCCGATATGGGTCAGAACATGGTCGGATGGTTAAGATTGAGAGTATCCGGACCAAGAGGAACCGTTGTCACGTTACGACATGCTGAAGTCCTTGATAAATACGGAGAGTTTTATACGGAAAACCTTCGGGTTGCAAAATGTCAGTTGACATATACTCTGGCAGGCACAGGGGAAGAAGTTTATGAACCCCGATTTACGTTTATGGGATTCAGGTTTGTTGAAATCACCGGATTTCCAGGAGAACTTACCACAGATAATCTTACAGGTGTGGTTGTTCATTCAGACATGCCGGTTACCGGTTCATTTGAATGTTCAGATCCGCTGATCAATCAATTGCAGCATAACATTCAGTGGGGGCAAAAAGGCAATTTTGTCGATGTTCCTACAGACTGCCCCCAGAGAGACGAGAGGCTTGGCTGGACAGGAGACGCACAGGCGTTTTGCAGAACTGCTGCTTATAATATGGATGTATCAGCCTTCTTTACGAAATGGTTAAAGGATATAGCCGCCGATCAGAAACAAGGTGGTGAAGTGCCGGATGTTATTCCAGATATCCTTAACAGGCAAGGAGCTACAACTGCACAGCCATCTGCAGGTTGGGGAGATGTTTCGGTGATTGCTCCATGGACTATGTACACTGTTTACGGTGATAAGAATTTTCTTACAAACCAGTATCCGAGTATGAAGGCCTGGGTAGAATATATAAGAAAAAAGGCAGGAGAAAGCTATATCTGGACAGGCGGTAGTAAATATGGCGATTGGCTGTTTTATCATCCTCCGGTTAATAACCACACAGAACCTGATGGCTATACGGATCATG
Organism: Bacteroidales bacterium UBA1797; assembly: GCA_002319885.1. Classification (GTDB taxonomy): domain Bacteria; phylum Bacteroidota; class Bacteroidia; order Bacteroidales; family VadinHA17; genus LD21. The sequence continues at coordinate 34,970 of DCFT01000027.1, read as the reverse complement.
ATTTTATAGCCACCGCATTCTATGCCTATTCAACAAGTTTACTGGCTGAAGCAGCAAAAGTCCTGGGTAAGAACGATGATGCCAGAATGTACTCAGATCTGTTTAACAGGATTAAAGAAGTGTTTATTGATGAGTATGTTACCAAAGCCGGTCGCGTCGGGACCAATTCGCAGACCTCTTATGTTCTTGCTCTGAAATTCAACCTCTTACCTGAAAATCTTCGCAGCAAAGCTGCAGCGTTTTTGGTGGAGGATATTAAAAGCAGAGATAATCATCTTTCAACTGGTTTTCTTGGAACACCTTATCTGTGTCATGTTTTATCCAATAATGGATATACCGATGTTGCATACGATCTGTTACTTCAGGAATCATACCCTTCATGGTTATACCCTGTTAAAATGGGCGCAACTACAATATGGGAACGCTGGGATGGGGAAAAAACTGACAGCACTTTTGAAGATCCTGGTATGAATTCATTCAACCACTATGCATACGGAGCAATTGGAGATTGGATGTACAGGGTATCGGCTGGAATTGAAACCAATGGAGCCGGATATAAGCATATAATTATTCAACCACATCCAACCAGTAAGCTCACATATTCAAAAGCCTCTTTTGAAAGCTCATACGGAACAATTGCTTCGGGTTGGGAAAGAAAAGACGGAAAAATAATTGTGAAAGTAAAAATACCTGTTAATACTACGGCCACAATTATATTGCCAGCTTCTGGTCAAAGTAAAGTAGCAGAATCAGGAAAAGCATTAACTCTGAACACTTATCTGACAGATATAAAATATTCTGATAATCAACTTACTATGCAAGCTGGTTCAGGGGATTATATTTTTGAAATTTCGGACTGAAACTTCTTCTCTGTGTGTAACAAAAAACATAAGAACCGACAAAGATATAAACTTAGAAGCATAACTTGACCCGCAAGGCGGGAGAGTTAGCAGAGAAAATACATAATTTCTACTTAATCCGTTTCTGAACTTTTTTCCAGGAATCAGTAATAAGGAAGCTATCATCCATGTAGCTGATCATTTTCATGAATTTGACCATCGGAACTGAAAAAGTAAGAACCCCTTCAGGTACACATGGCCTGGCAGAAACATCAAACATACCTATTACGGCTCTCGGCCGTCCGGAATCTTTTTCAATAAAAGGGAAATAAACTATTGATCCGCAACCTGCGCCAAATGGTGCAATAGTACTATCTGGTTCAGATTGATCATAGTTTGCAAGTGTGAAAAGTCCGGAAAGAACATCAGGTGTTGCAAAAAAAATTGCAACATCAGGATTATCATTTTTATCCAAATTATCCCATCTTTTAAATACAATGTATTTCCCATGAATATCCATTTTCTTTTGCTTTTTTATTAAATCTGCAACCAGTTGTGGTGTCTGTATATATCTTTCACCTTCCATTTCGCCAGCGATACCACATGAAAGAAAATACTCGAAATTGGGACGGATTTTTTCAGCAAAGCCAAGATAGCGCTTTGCACCTCCACATTTCACGGAATCTGCACTGAATGCCAGCGATTCGCCTGATCTTACCTTTTGAAGCTGGCAAATAAGACAGTTCCATTTACCTGAGGACGACATTATGGTTGCCTTCTCAGGGACATCAGTATAGTAATATGTTATCGGAAGATCTGCATTGTTAAAATACTTCTTCCATTGACTTATAAATTGATCTTTGAGTTCTGTATTCATAATATACTACTTAAGTTTTCTCTCCCTTTGTGCTACTGTGTGCGGACCTTAGTGTCACTTTGTGGTTCGATTTTTTACCACAAAGGACACAAAGGATACACTAAGGTTCACAAAGGTTTTTACAAAAGATATAATTCGAAAATCCATAACATTAATAACAATTAATTATAATTTTACGCCCTTTAAAGATAATCAGACCTATCTGAAATTAATATGATTTTTTTTAATCATCACTTCGGTGAATTTGCAGCTCTTCTGACAGCGGTTTTCTGGACAATAACATCCCTGGCATTTGAGTCAGCCAGTCATAAAATAGGATCTGTGGCTGTAAATATACTAAGACTTGTTATCGGATTTGCTTTTCTGAGCGCGTTCACACTTATCAGAAGAGGTTTTCTGTTACCTGTAGACGCCAGCGGCGAAAACTGGTTGTGGCTATCACTTTCGGGGCTCGTTGGTTTTGTGTTTGGAGATCTTTTCTTATTCAAGTCTTATACAATGATCGGCTCGAGGTTTTCGATGCTGATTATGACTCTGGTCCCTCCTATTACAGCATTTTTTAGTTTTCTGATTCTTGGTGAACGGCTTACTTTATTTCATTATCTGGGAATGACGCTGACATTTACAGGAATAGCAATGGCAATATTCAGCCGGCCTGTAAAGGGTGAAAAATTATCTTTAAAACTCGCACCAAAAGGCATTCTATATGCTTTTGGAGGTGCCGTAGGTCAGGCTCTGGGACTGGTATTGAGTAAGTTTGGAATGAAAAACTATGATCCTTTTGCAGCTACTCAGATAAGGATTATTGCCGGAATAATGGGATATGTTTTGCTTGTAACTCTCCTTTCTCGCTGGGGAAATGTCAGAATTGCTACCCGTCATAAATCAGGAATAATGTTAACAAGTCTTGGAGCCTTTTTTGGCCCCTTTCTAGGTGTATCATTTTCCCTGATTGCTGTAAAATATACTGAAGCCGGTATTGCATCTACTATTATGGCTCTTGTCCCGGTATTTATAATCATTCCGGCAGTTATTTTATTTAAGCAGAAGGTTACATTTCCTGAATTGGTGGGCGCAATTGTCAGTGTTGGAGGAGTTGCCCTCTTTTTTCTCTAGTTCAACTTAAATGGCTATGAATTCAGAAGAGCTTAAAACCAGAAATCTTGATAATGAATTCATCTTTTCAACTTCAAGAAGTAGTGGACCCGGAGGTCAGAATGTTAACAAAGTCAGCACAAAAGTTGAGCTGAGGTTTAATCTGGCCGTAACTTCCGGCTTCTCAGATGAAGAAAAGGAAATGATTCTCAGGAGGCTGAAGAACAAGATTAATAAGGAACACGAGCTAATACTTGTCGCGCAATCTGAAAGGACTCAGTTAATGAACAAGGTAGCCGTAACAGAAAAATTTTACGATCTTATTTCAAAGGCGCTAACCATTCAAAAAAGACGAAAGGCAACCAAACCTACAAGGGCTTCAAAATTGAAGAGGCTTGAAGGTAAGCGTAACCGGGGAAATATCAAAAAGATGCGGCAAGACTCTGGCGAATCAAGTGAATAAGCTTTCTTTATACCTCTTTAAGTTTCCATTTTCCTTTTCTGAACACCAGCCATGCTATAAAAGTCATTAATGACTCTGCTGCTACAATTGCAATAAAAACGCCTTCTTCATTTAAGCCTGCTTTGATTGCCAGCAGCCAGGCAAGAGGAATTTCAACTAACCAGAATGCGAAAATATTAATTTTAAGAGGTGTGGATGTATCGCCTGCACCATTAAATGAATTAACAAGCACCATTCCCAGACCATAGGCAACAAAACCGATGCTTACAATCCTCAGCCCCAAAACTCCTGCTTTTATCACGTTTTCGTTGTCGATAAAAATTTTTATAAATATTTCGGGAAAGAGAATAAGAACTAAACTTATCACTCCAAGCAGAATCATGTTTATCCAGCCTGTGACCCATACCGATCGTTCTGCCCTTTCCGGTTTTTTTGCTCCAAGATTTTGTCCCACAAGAGTAGAAGCGGCGTTGCTTATTCCCCATGATGGCAATAATGTAAAACCTATTATTCTCAGAGCTATAGTATAGCCAGCCACAACCTCACTTCCAAATATTGAAAGAATGCGAACAAGTGCTATCCAGCTTGTTGTACCAATAAGGTTCTGACCTATACTGCCAATTGATAATTTGAGCAGCCTGATCATTATTTTTAAATCGACAGAAAGATGTTTTACAGAAAGATGAATACGTTTTTTAGCTATGAAAAGCAGATAATACTGAAAAAGGACAGCTGTACCTCTTCCAATACTGGTAGCGACAGCGGCACCTGTTACGCCCATTTGAGGAAATGGTCCAAGTCCAAAGATCAGACATGGGTCAAGCGCTATATTAATTATATTCCCTATCCAAAGGACCTTCATGGCAACTGCAGCATCGCCTGCGCTTCTGAAGATAGCGTTTATAATGAAGAGCATCATTATAACAATATTGCAGCCTAACATTACACTTGTGTAACCTGACATTCTCTCTACAATATCTTTTGAAGCGCCCATCAGGTCGAGTAGATTTCTTGATAAAAGAGCGCCTGGTAACCCTATTAAAATTGAAATTAGTACACCTGTCAGAATTGCCTGCAGAGCCGTTTTGGATGCTTCCTCAGGCTTCTTTTCACCAATTCTTCTTGACACCATTGATGTTGTAGCAGTTCCAAGCCCAATCGCAATTGCATAAATTATTGTTACCATCGATTCGGTAATCCCTACTGTTGCTACTGCATTGGCGCCAAGTTTGGAAACGAAGTAAATATCGACAATAACGAAAACAGATTCCATAACCATTTCAAGAACGGCAGGAATTGAAAGCAATAAAATTGCCCGGCTTAGCTTACCTTCCGTAAAGTCCTGATCTGTTCCTGATACAGCCTCTTTAACATCACGAAAAAAAGATTTTAATCCCGTATTTCTATTGGTACTTATATTTTCTGAGTTCATCTTCTATAATGAGTATCCGAATCTGCAGAAGTTTATAGTACTTAGATTTCCGGAATACGCTTTGATAAGGTTTATTTGTTTAATATAAATATAATTGACTAGCAGGAATTAATAATAATAATCTGAGAAATACTTTTACTATGCATGAGTTTTAATTTGTGTTTAACGATACGCTTAAAATATTTTATTAAATACGACTGATTTTATAAAACATTATTAAGGTTTTCACGTTAAAGATCATTTCCATACAATTGGTGGAAATTGTTATAAAGTGAAAGGCAATAAATCTAAAGAAAGCATTCGGAATCAGTATAAATTTTTCTGATTTACGGTACAAAATGATTTCTATCTAAATATTTTAGTCATTAAGATGATTGAGACAGGTAATTTTCAGTATAATTCGAAATATTATTATCTAAAAAGACCGAAAAAAATCATATATAAAATCATGAGAATAAAACTACATATAAACATATTAATCAATGCTTTAAAGGCTATGAAGGAGGTACGGAAAATATCCATTGTTAATAAAATGTAATTTGTGTTAATATTTCTGGTGGTCGAATGGTACTTTGTATCTATAGATTATATATTTTCGTCCCTAATTATTTTTGATAAACAGTATTAATTTAAAACAAACAAACAATCAAATTAAAAAGAAAGGTGAAATTTTTCATCATCCGTTATGAACGCTAACAATAATGAGGCTACGACTCTCCACGGAGAGAGTCGCCTCGTGGGTTGCTCTTCTGATGAAGAGCCTGGCGCGAAAACCACGATTTTTTCGCAAAACGAAATCCCAATTCCGTTAGTTAGCAACAGAAGTTCGGAGTTTATGCGCCGTTACTTCCCCCTAACAACCATCGATTCCTGGAATGATTGGAAATGGCAACTTCGAAATGCTTTCACAAGCATCGAAGATCTAAAGAAAATCATGAAATTATCCGAAAAAGAGATTCTGGCTATTAATAATCTAAAAGGTCGTCTGCCACTAAGAATCACTCCTTATTTTGCTTCGTTGATTTATGACAGTAAACCGGCACATCCTCTGCGGCGGAATGTCATTCCGGTAGTTGAAGAATTACTTGAATCGAGCAGCGAACAGTCTGATCCTCTGCACGAAAAATCTTTCTCTCCTGTTAAAGGTATTGTTCATAGATACCCCGACAGGGTTTTATTTACGGTTACACAAGTATGTTCTAATTATTGCAGATATTGTACACGTTCACATTCTGTGGGGAGACTTGATAAGCTGGGCAGGCAGGATTTTGAAAAGGCATTCAATTATATTGCAACTCATAAGGAAGTACGTGATGTTCTTATTAGTGGAGGCGATCCCCTGACATTAAATGATGAAACGCTCGATTATATTCTTTCTAATATCCGCAGTATTGAGCATGTTGAAATAATTAGGATCGGGACAAGGATTCCAGTGGTGCTTCCACAGAGAATTACAGACAACCTGATAAATACTCTTAAAAAATATCATCCGCTCTTTATAAGCCTGCATTTTTCTCATCCCGCTGAGATAACAGACGAATGTGCAAAAGCGTGTAACAAACTTGCGGATGGAGGATTTCCACTGGGAAGTCAGACTGTTCTCTTAAAAGGTATAAATGATAATGTTCCTGTTATGAAGGAGCTAATGCATAAATTGCTAAAAATAAGGGTCAGACCTTATTATCTGTATCAATGTGATTTGATACCAGGTTCAGGGCATTTTAGAACCACCGTCAAAAAAGGTCTGGAAATAATTAAAGGACTCCGTGGTTTTACAAGTGGTTATGCAGTACCTACTTTTGTAGTCGACGCACCAGGTGGCGGAGGAAAAATACCCTTACTGCCAAATTATGTTGTAGAACATAATGAAGACCACATTGTGTTGCGCAATTACAAAGGTGTTTTATGCGAATATCCTGAAAAATAAGTCATACAAATGAAAGTAGGATTAACGTATGATCTGCGGTCATGGTATATTGACCGCGGATATTCCATGGATGAAACTGCCGAATTTGACAAGCAGGAAACTGTTGACGCTTTACAGGATGCCTTGAAAAAGATGGGTTATGATACCGAACTCATCGGAAATGCTTTTCAGCTGATCGAATCCCTTGCTGCAGGAAGAAGATGGGATATCGTTTTTAATATAGCTGAAGGATTATATGGTGATGGCAGAGAATCGGTAGTCCCTGCTATTCTTGACCAGTATAAAATTCCTTATGTATTCAGCGGTCCTGTAATAATGGGATTATCACTGAATAAGCACCTTGCGAAACTTGTTGTAGATGCCGCAGGCGTGCCGGTGAGTCCTGGTCTCCGGATAAATGAGTTGAAAGATCTTGAAAAATGTGACCTTAAATACCCTCTTTTCGTAAAACCTGTTTCTGAAGGAACAGGTAAGGGAATTACAGAAAATAGTCTCGTTCATAACTATGACGAGTTATTGAAAATGGTTGAATGGATTCTCAGGGAATTCAGACAACCGGCGCTTGTTGAAGAATACCTGCCGGGGAGGGAGTTCACCGTTGGTGTTGTAGGTTATGGTGAGGAAGCCATTGCAATTGGTGGAATGGAAGTTATGACTATCAATAACCTTCCCTATTCAGTTGAAGTTAAGGAGAATTATCAGAATTATTGCACTTACAAACCTCTTGATTCTGATATAATTGAAGAATGCAAATCAGTAGCTGTCCGTGCCTGGAAAGCATTGGATGCCGTTGATGCAGGCAGAGTGGATCTGAAAGCCGACCGTAACGGAAACATTTGTTTTATTGAAGCGAATCCATTAGCCGGATTAAACCCTATTCATTCAGATTTGCCTATTCTGGCGCGAATGTATGGCATTGAATACCAAACATTACTGGAAATGATTATGGGTGCGGCCCTCAAAAGAATCAGGCAATAGCATAATTTTTGTAAATACAGGGAGCGGAGGATATATGAGGAGATGCTGTATCATTTATAATGAACCCAGAGAAGGGGCATTAGCTGATGAACTCGATGTACTGGATCAGGTAGCTCATATTGAAAAACACCTTATTGACCTGGGGATATCGGTCTACAGGAAAGGTATCACAGAGCAGTTCATGGCGGAAATTGCCAACCTTGCAAGTGAGAAACCAGATTTTGTTTTTAACCTTGTTGAATCCATCAACAATAAGGGTGAACTTATTTATTTCGTTCCGGCGCTTCTGAACTTATATTCTATTCCCTACTCCGGAAATTCACTTGAATCAATATTTCTGACAACAAATAAGTCAATCTGCAGCAATACAATGAAGACTGCAGGAATCAATAACCCGGGATCCTATATGCCCTCTCAGTCTAAACTTCTGAAACCAGGAAGAAAATACATAGTAAAACCAATATGGGAGGATGGTTCCCTGGGTATTACCAGCGATTCAGTTTTTGAATGTGGGCCGGGCTTTGAAAAAAGACTTAAGGGACTTGATGATTCTCACTGGTTTATTGAAGATTATATTGATGGAAGGGAGTTTAATATAAGCGTTCTGGCCGGAAAAGATGGTCCGGAAGTACTGCCTCCGGCAGAGATTGTCTTCGTAGACTATGATGAAAAGAGGCCAAGGATCATCGATTTTAAAGCTAAGTGGGAAATGGAAAGTTTCGAATATAAAAATACTGTCAGGGTGTTTCCTGGTAATAACCTTAGTGAAAAATTAGAATCAAACCTCAGACAAGCAGCTCTCTCCTGCTGGAATCTATTTGGATTAAAAGGCTATGCAAGAGTGGATGTGAGAACCGACAGCAACGAAAATGTATTCGTGATAGAGATAAATGGTAATCCATGTATTTCTCCTGACGGGGGATTCGTAGCCGCAACAAAAGAGGCAGGATATGCTTTTGCTGAGGTCTTGCAAAGAATAATCAACGATTTAAATATATAATATGCCTCACTATTTTCTACGTAAATGAAAGGTGTATTCACAGTTCTTCTGCTTATTATGTCGAATACCTTTATGACCATAGCATGGTACGGTCATCTCAGGTTAAGAACTATGAGCAGGTTTGCATCCATGAGTCTATTGGCTGTAATAGTGTTGAGTTGGGGAATTGCATTTTTTGAATATTCACTTCAGGTACCAGCTAACAGGATTGGTTTCAGAGAAAATGGGGGACCTTTTTCTCTGATACAGCTAAAAGTTATTCAGGAAGTCATCTCGATAAGTGTTTTCACGGTTTTTACGCTCATTTTTTTTAAGAATGAACAATTCCGGCTAAACCAGCTTATCGGATTTGCCTTTCTGATTCTTGCAGTATTTTTTATCTTTAAAAAATAGAATTTACTTTATCAGATTGGCATTATAATATTGGGGCAGGCCAGTCACTTCTTGACCAAGCCATTCAGGCTTGTCAAAAATCTCATCATCAGATGTAAGCTCCAGTTCAGCAATAATAAGACCTTCATTCTTGTCGTGAAAAACATCGATCTCAAATGTGTGCCCTCCTGCCGGAACGAGATACCTGGTTTTAACCACTCTGCCGGGGAGACAAATACTCATAATTTCTTCTGCATCCTTAATGGGTATCTGAACTTCCCACTCGTTGCGGGTTATAGAATTTGCCTCGGGTCGGGTTTTAATTGTAAGAAAAGCCTTATCATCGGCGATCCTGATTCTTATTGTCTTACCTGAGTCAATTGAAAGATATGATTGCATTATCTTTATCTCTCTGATAGCCAGATGTCTGAATTCACCTTTTACCAGAAATTTACGTTCTGTTTCCGTTGCCATTTTTATTTTAAAGTTAAAAAAACAAAATTCAATAAACACAAAGATTTCTAAGGTTTCCGCAAACCTGCCTGCACGGTAGGCAGGGATCACAAAGCAAATATTTATAATGCTTAGGCTTTGTGTGCTTTGTGCCTTTTTCAAACACAGAAGCTTTAACGAAGGTGGTCTTAGCGTACTCTGTGGTTAAAATAACTTATAGATTTTTAATTAACTTAGCAAAAAAACTATGGAAGTCAGTATTGAACCTACATGGAAGTCTAAGCTTCAGGGAGAATTTGAAAAAGATTACTTCCTCAAACTTGCACAATTTGTTAAGGAAGAATATAAGACCAAGACAATCTATCCTCCGGGTAGTCTTATTTTTAATGCATTTAATCTTTGCCCATTTCAAAATGTAAAGGCTGTCATTATCGGTCAGGACCCATATCATGGTCCGGGACAGGCTCACGGGCTTTGTTTTTCTGTCAGGGACGGCGTTGATTTTCCCCCGAGTCTGAATAATATCTTCAAAGAGATTGAATCTGATACAGGCATTCAGAAACCAAAAAATGGAAATCTTGAGAGATGGGCTTCACAGGGTGTCTTACTCCTGAATGCAACACTTACTGTGCGGGCGCATCAGGCCGGTTCACATCAGAAAAAGGGATGGGAAGAATTTACTGACAGGATAATTGGCATACTCAACAATGAAAAACAGAATCTGGTATTTTTTCTCTGGGGTGCATATGCTCAGAAAAAGGGAGAAGCCATTGACAGATCAAATCACCTGGTTCTGGAATCCGTCCATCCCTCTCCTCTTTCTGCTTCGCGAGGTTTCTTTGGAAATAAACATTTCAGCAAATGCAATGACTATCTTACGGAACACGGGGTTGAACCCATAAACTGGAGATAATTAAATTTGTTAACCACAAAGGTCACAAAGGGACTATATTAAGTTCACAAAGAATTGTATTAGGTGGTTTTCACTTTGTGTACTTTGCTCCTTCCCTGCCTACCGGCAGGCAGGTTTGTGTACTTTGTGGTTAAAATTTTTATTATGATACTTAAAGCAATTAGTTCTCTTTAACTATATCAAGTGCTTTTACTATTGTTCTTTCAAGTTCAGAGTATTCTTCAAAACCTACAGACAATCTTATCATTCCGGGTTCAGGATATTTTGTCCCCCAAACAGCTTCAACAGGCATAAGGATAGTATGAGGATCACCAAGAGTCGGAATAAGTTTAATCTTTTCAGATACACTTTCTATAAATTTGTCCCTTCTGTTTTTCTTTTCAGTTTTATCTTTCCCGTCAAAATCGAAAGTTATCATTGCACCGTATCCCTTACTTCCGAATAATTTTTCAGCAAACTGGTTTGAGGGATGAATCTTCAACCCGGGAAACCAGACATGGTTAATAACTGGCTGATCATTAAGAAATGCGGCAAGTCGGGTTGCATTTGAGCATTGACGTGAAAACCTGAGATCAAATGACTGGATCTGGGTCTGTAACCTGTAAGCGTCATCAGCAGAAAGTGTATGTCCTACGAATTTTCTGTATTCAATAGCAGATTGCATTATCTTATTGTCATTACCGCAAATTACGCCGGCTGTCAGGTTACCATGCCCCGAGAAATATTTTGTTGCACTGTGAATTACAATATCAGCGCCTTCATTTAATGGCTTATAAAGCCAAGGGGTCGCAAATGTATTGTCAATTATGACTTTTGTACCGTATTTCTTTGCAATACCAGTTATACCCTCAACATCAGCTACAATCAGCATAGGGTTAGAGATAGTTTCAATATATACAAATACGGGTTTTAACACTGATATAACTTTTTCGAACTCAACCAGATTATAATTTCCATTTTCAGGAGTGAAATATTGAATATCGAGTCCACGCCTTGATTTTAAAACTGATTCAATATAGGATATTGTTCCACCATAAATTTCTGTGAAGAATAACCATGGTCTGGTTTCTTTTCCAAGCTGGAAAATTGAAAGTGCGGTATCAATAGCCGACATTCCCGATTGTGTCAGCAATGCCCAGGCACACTTTTCAAGCTTCATTATCTCCTCTTCAGCCGATACTACTGTAGGATTACGATAACGTGAATAGATATATTTATCAGGTTCTCTTGAATGTTCGGTCTCTTTACTAAATGCTTCTGCAGTAGATAGGGCATCATATAGTTCGAAACCTGCATCCCTGTATATCGGTATTCTGGAACTGTTAACCTCCTTTTTTTTCATCTCTCTCAATATTTTGTTGTTCTGTAATCAATGTATTTATATTCAGCGGATTAAAATCAAAATAAAAAAGCACTCTGTCAATAAGTTCACCTAGTAGAAAGACAAAGACTATTACAGTACCAGGAAAGGAAATATGAGAAATTATACTGGCACCCGATATTATAAGGAAAACTATTCTGAGGTATCTTATTCCGAACAGATTACTGTTTATCTTCCTCTCCCGTAAGCAATGAACTGATAACCATAATTTTATTAAAGCAATGAAAATGAAAGGAAAAATTAATCCCGAAAAGAATGATATCATAAGCAGCCCGGTTATAAAAGTCTGGCCGCTATGCTGAATAATTGATCTGTTGTTGTTAGAAAAGACATATACACCGTCTATCATGACCAGAAATATGAGTCCCGCAAGTGAAGCTGCAATAAGCAGTACAGGAATATGGAATAAAACAGCAGTCAGTCCTGTAAAAGAATAGATTATAAAAGCGGCAATCTCCCGGCTTAACGGTGAGGTTCTCAAATTAGTCAGTGATCTCCACGATCTGGTTACTTTACCCAGGTGAAAGAATGAAACTAAACCTGTCAATATAAGAAAAGGAATAAATATCATTTTCCCGGGAAATACCCCTTCTACAAAGGAATAAATTGTTGTGGAAACAGAAATTGTTGCCAAGAAACTGAATAATAAAAGGCTTGGTTCATTAAGAATATTTTTCTTATTTACAGCTCTTTGAGGCTCATTTTGGGCAAATATGTTTTCAGGAACAGTTTTTAATGTATTACTGTATCCGGAAGCTGTAAATTCTATTGCAGGATTCAGATTCTTGTCGGGAAACCAGGAATATATGTACTTTGAGCCGGAATCTGTTATCTCTCCGAAATTAAGAGCACCGGTAGGACAGGCATAAGTACAAGCAGGTTGACGACCCTCAAGAATACCAGAAAAACATAAATTACATTTTGATACTACTTTTTTATCAATATCAAATTTAGGTGCGTCATATGGGCAGTTCCATTGACAATATCTGCACCCTATACACTTCTTTTCGTTTATTATTATTGCGCCGGTAACGCTTTCCCTGCTAAATGCTGAAGCAGGACAACCTTCCATGCAAACAGCTGATTCACAATGATTACAAGCCAGGGATAGATTTATTACAGGAGTCAGAAGATCAACATCTGAATTAAATGTAAATATATTCCTTGGATAAACATTCCATTCATTTTCAAGAATACATGCTGCACTGCAAGCGTTACAGCTGACGCATTTGTTATGATTGAAAATAAAACCTTTGCGCATGGTTATTCTATTCTTTCAATTTCGACCCTGTTATCATGGAAAGCTGCTCCATATCCCATGTCTGTTTCTTTTCCTGCAATAACACGGTTGACTCCACCATTTTCATTAAACCAGATACCGTTCGGAAAAACAACAAGACCAGCTGGCACCCTGTTTGAGACTTCAGCCTTTGTTAATAAGAATCCGGTCTGATTGTAAACTTTTACTTTATCTCCGGAGGAAATGTTTCTAAACCTGGCATCGTGATGTGAAATTCTCACTGCAGGTTCCGGGTTTGTCTTTTTAATTATCTTCAGATTACCAAATTGAGAGTGGATACGGCTGCCAGTATTCGGAGTAATTAATGCCAGCGGATATCTTTTCTCATCATGCAAAGGAATAATTTTTGTATACTCTGCAATTGGAGAGATCCCCCATTTCACTTTAGCTTCCTCAGAGTATAACTCAATTTTTCCCGACGGAGTATCGAATTTTAAATCCTCATATGCTATTTGCTGTAGTCCAGGAGCAAGAACCGGTGATTTCTTTAGTTGACTAAGTGTAATATCACTACAGCTGCTGATTCTTTTTTCAAGCCATTTATCTATGTTTTCGTTTCCGGGTTGAGGTAATAAATTAAAACTGATATTCAGATTAAGCTTCTTCGCCAGATGGAAATATATTTCGCTTTCAGGCAGTGTCTCTCCGGGAGATTCCAGCACTTTGGGTTTATATTGAATATACGGTGACCAGTAGGAACCAATAATATCAGCTTGCTCAAACATATTTTTTGCCGGCAGAATTATATCAGCCATCGCTGCAGTATCCGTCATGAACTGTTCAACAACTACTTTAAAGGATAAATTAGAAAATGCTTTTTTTACATTGCCGGTATCAGGTGATTGAAGAACAGGATTTCCTCTTTCAATCCAGGCTGCTTTAAGTTCCGGATGACACGAATTGAGCATATCTTCTCCCAGCTTTGCCATAGAGATTGTTCTTCTGAAGGGCATGTCATTTTCATAATCGGGATAATACGACATTGGTTCTTTAAGATCATCGTAGATATAGCTCTGTAGGTTTGCATAATTAAATCCGGCACCTGACTTGCCAATATTACCGGTCAATGCCGACAATAAAAGTACAGCTCGTATTGTCTGGCCCCCGTTCTGATGACGCTGTAATCCATACCCGGGCAGGATTGTCAATGGTCCGTTTTTTCCGATTATCTCAGCCAGTTCAATTATACTGTCTGCAGGGATACCTGTAATAGTTTCAGCATCAGCAGGTAAGATATGCAGAGAATCTTTTAGTTCAGCAAATCCCTTTACATTTTTAGCTATAAACTCATGATCGATCAGGTCCTTATCTATAAGAATACCGGCAATGGCGAGAGCAAGAGCTCCATCTGTTCCTGGTTTAGGACTGAAATGAATATCGGCTTTATCGACAGTTAGTGTCCGCAGTGGATCAATTACTATTATTTTGCAGCCTTTTTCTTTCGCGCCGGCAATAAAAGCAATCTCCTGTATATTTGTCTCAGCAGGATTTTTACCCCATATTATAATAGTTTTTGCATTCACCAGATCCCAGGGGACATTATGCTTAACGGAACCAAAAGATAATCTTACCGCCTCTAGTCCGGCTGGCCAGCACAGGTTTCCATATGTTATTGTCGTCCCTCCAAATTCCTTCCAGAAGGCATATCCGATTTCATTTGTCAAACCCGACATTCCGCTTCCTTTATACCAGAGAATGCTATGAGATCCCCATTTTTCTTTTATGGAGACAAGCCTTTCAGCTATAATATCAAGTGCCTCACCAGATGTTATTTGTTCAAAATTTCCAGAGGATCTTCGGATTAATGGATGAATAATCCTTTCGGGTGAATGAGCTCTTTCAATATAAGATAATCCTTTAATACAGGGACCTTCCGGAGTTGCAAGGTTGCCGGAATATGGCAGTAGTCTTACGATACGGTTATTCTCAACCTGCACTTTGAAGGAACAGGTGCTATAACAGTTTCGCGGACATGCCGTCAAAAATTCTTCCATAACTCACTATAAAAGGAGGAATAAAGAAACAGGTAAAAGTTGATATTTTCACAACGAATTTAAACTATTTCAGATCCAGTGGTTCATCAAGAGTGACAT
Organism: Bacteroidales bacterium UBA1797; assembly: GCA_002319885.1. Classification (GTDB taxonomy): domain Bacteria; phylum Bacteroidota; class Bacteroidia; order Bacteroidales; family VadinHA17; genus LD21. Next base: position 19,847 of record DCFT01000027.1, on the reverse strand, counting down.
TGCTTATCGAAAGCACATGATTGTTAAAATCGGAAATATACACTTCATAGGTTATCCTGTCTTGTCCTATGTATTCCATGTAAGTATAATCGACCGGACCGGTTGAAAATTTCACAGGAGTACCGTTGACATTGATATTAGCTGAGATTTCTGCCTTTGGATAAGCTTTAGTAAATCTGTGATATTCTGAAACGGATCCGCTGGAAATCATTCCCAGAGTATCAACATCTTCCTGTTTTTCGGATGTACTTACAATTACCATTTCAAAAAGCTGATCGGATTTATTCATGATTCTGACATCTGTAGGTCCCTCCGGAGAGAATACCTTCTTTTTACATGCAAGAACCGAAAGAAGAATAAGAGAAACTAAAATGAGTCTTTTCATGATCAGTATTATAAAATCAGGTTTTAATAATCTGACCTGAAATATAACAATTTGGTTGCAATATGATTAAATAATTATAAGACTATTTAAAGGAACCCATCCTTTGTTTCCGTCAGATAATCTGATCTCAAGCCAGTCTCCTACTTTATCATCTACCGTTACCTTGGTGCCTTCATGCAAAACAAAAAGATCATTTCCGCTATTGTCCGGGGAACTCTTTCCACTAACGACTGGGGTTGATATTATTGCCTTATGACTGTCGTAAACCAACGATTTATTACGTAATGTAAATGTCAGAGAGGTTAGTGAAAGAATGAAAAGGAATACTGCCAGCCAGAATCCGATAACCTTATAACGATGCCTGGGTGAGTAAATATACAAAGACAAAAATAACAGGAAGATAATAAAGGATGTCAGGCTTATTTTTGCCCAACTGTTAGATGACAGGAAGAGAGAAACAAAATTATACCATCTGACAAAAAAGAGTTGCGGAATTTCCTGAAAACGATCCACAATAAGGGTTCTGGCAATCTGAAGATTATAATTTATGTCCTCATCCCCAGGCTTAAGCAGGTATGCACGTTCATAAAACAGAATTGCTAAAGGAATATTATTTAATTTAAAGTATGCATTGCCAATGTTATAGTCGAGATTCGCCGATCTGTAACCTGTATTGTATATCTCATTCCAGACCTGCAGAGCCTCCTTATAACTACCTGCGGTAAAATATGTTATTCCCTGATAGAACTTATCCTTATTTGTATTTTGCGCAACAGCTGTCCTGATAAAAAGGGAGATGAAAAGAAGGATTAATATATATTTCTTTTTTGAGTCCATTTGTTAGCCTATTGAGTTTTCAACTGACTTAATAAATTGTGAAGCACCATTATAAATTGATGAAGCTTCAGCACCTGATGAAGCAGGTGCAAATCTTGCAAATTCGCAGGTGTCGAGTAATTCAGACAGACTTTTTATCATATCTTCCTGAATACCTTCGTTCTGAAGAGCAGCTATAGCATTACTCCTGGAGAGATCAGATACCGGAATATTAAGTTTGTCGCTAAGATAGCCCCATATTGCTTTAAGAATTTCGTCATAGAATTGATCTATTTCGCCATTTTTCAGACAAATAGAAGCGCTTTGAAGTCTCCTGATAGCTACTTTGCCTGCTTTTCTGTTTCTAACCATTGTCAGATCTGAATTCCGTCTGATGTGTTCTCGTCTCAGAAAGAGGATAATAAGAAAAGCCAGAAAAGAAAATGCAAATGCGCTGTAATACGACTGGTATGATACGAGTATATAACCTGTCTTTATAAGTTTGCCAGGATCTGATTTTATAAATCTGATATCTTTCCCGAGATATTTAACATCCTCTTTAGATACGCCACCATACACAGTTGTAGAAGAATTCTGCCCTTTTACCCTCAGTGCGTTAAAATGAAATTCTCCGGTACTAAGCTTTTCATATCTACCGGAAGCAATATTGAAGTATGTATAAGAAACAGGAGGAATGGTAAAGTCACCATTATGTCGCGGTATCAACAGAAATTCAAAACTTTTTTGTCCCGTGGTACCATTAGGTCCATTCTTGAGATCATCAGTAATCTTTGGATCGTAAACTTCAATATCAGGTGATAATTTCAGAACCGGCGTAGAAGCAATTTTCAGGTTCCCGTTCCCTGATACTACAATTTTATAAGTGACAGGATCATTTACATTTACAGATTCTTTGTTCAGAGTAGCTTTAATATCAAGTTTCCCTACAACACCTGAGAAATCGGAGGGTTGTACACCAGGAAGAGGCTTAACTCTGATTTTAACCGGTAAACTTGCAGCTGCTTTTGGTACTGTCTGATAGGAAGAAAAAAAGTCGCCAAAGAATGGATCAGATTCACCTTTTGTTTTTTGCTGCACAAGCACGGAAATCTGAACCGGATCGATAGTTATCTCACCTGTAACCTGAGGATAAAGTAAAAATTGCTGAATTACTCCTGATCCGTAAATCGTTCCGTTTATATTTTCCTGACGCAGCGAAGTGAGTGGTGGTGTTTGAATATCCGATTTAAGGAAGCTGTTAAAAGACGGATATTTTATTTCATTAATGCCTGCAATATTTGCCCGTGAATAAATTTTTATAGTTGCAACTATTGGTTCTCCAAGGTAAACATCTTTCCTGTTAACAGACAGGTTGATAAAAAGAGTGCGTCCTGCTGATTCAACTTCCTCATTATCTGGTGAATTATTGTTTCCCGATCGGACATTTTGTTTCTGAGCAGTGGCGCCTATCACCTCGATATGCATTGAATCGGAAGAATAAGTCTTGCCTTTTAAAGTAAAAGTAGCTGGCGCAATAACATACTTTCCTTCTTTAACTGCCTGAAGATAATAAACATAAGAATAAGATGTCTCATTCGACATTTTTCCGTTTATAATCTGAGTACTGGAGCTGTACGAAGTTTGTGGTCCCATTAATTTATATAAACCATTAAATGAAGGAGCTGTAAATTCTCCTCCTCCCGAATTGACAGTCCACATTACCGTGAATTGTTCCCCTGCATTAACAACAGCAGGATATTCAGCTTTAACATATACATCCTGCGCAGAGACTGTGTATGAAATAAAGAAGATTAACTGATATAATAATGCCTTTTTCATTTTAATTCAATTCATATTACCAGTTTATCCTTGACTTAACTTTAGCTTTTGCTGCTTTTTCAAGGTTAACTTTTTCCTGTACATTTTTTTCATCGTTAGCCAGAGAATTCAGAAGCCTTTGAGCATCTTCACGTGATATTTGTTGTTTCTGTGGTTGCTGTTTCTGCTTCTGATCCTGATTATTATTCTGGTCCTTTTGCTGATCTTTATTCTTATCATTCTTATTATTCTGATCGTTCTTCTGATTTTGTTTGTCTTTGTCTTTGTCCTTGTTCTGGTCCTGTTTATTTTTATCCTGCTGTTGTTTTTTCTGCTGTTCCTGCTGCTTCTTTAACATGTCCATCGCATACGCGAGATTATATTTTGCTTCAGGATTATTAGGATAAAGTTTAAGAGAGTTTTTATATGCATCAATACTTTCCTCAAGTTTATTTGCATTAAACATTGAATTACCAAGATTGTACAACCCTGCTGACTTTTTCTTTCGGTTATCATACTCATTGGCGCTCTCAGTAAACTGTTTGCCAGCTTCTTCGAACTTTTTCTGTTTATACAGAGCATCTCCATCATTAAATACAGCATCAGGAGATTGATGGTTTTTATCAATAGCTTTTTTATAGGATATTTCGGATTCTGAAAACTTCTGCTTTTCATATTCACGATTACCCTTTCTGATATATTTCTTGTCGGCTTGTGCATTCAATGCAACAGGAATAATCATAAATACGCAAAGTAACGCACTTTTGAGTATTAACTTGTTCTCTGTTATATGAATCCCTCTTGACATAACTTTTTACAAAATAGATTAAACTTTAAATTTAAACAGCCGAATGTTCGCAAGTCTTCTGTTCTTTCTTTCCATTACAATAAAATCAATCAGTAACAAAAACAGGACCATTGCAGCAAATATCTGGAACTGATCGTTATATTCAGTATACATTGTGCCGGACAGATCCTGTTTTTTCATTTTTTTTATATCGTTGAAGATTTCGTCGAGACCAATATTTGAATTGTTTGCCCTGACATAGTTGCCGTTTGTGCTAAGTGCAATTTTTTTCAGGATTTCTTCATCAAGCTTTGTAATTACGATATTTCCATTAGCATCTTTGAGATAGTCTCTTTTCCCATTTATCATCACAGGTATCGGAACACCATCAGTAGATCCTATACCAATAGTATGTATTACTATGCCGGCTTTTGCTGCTTCTTCAGCAGATTTAACCGGATCATCATCGTGGTTTTCACCATCGGTAATGATTATCATTGCTTTGCTTTTCCCTTCCCCGGGACTAAAAGATCGTATACCCAGATCTATTGCAGCGCCGATTGCAGTACCTTGTTTTGGGACTATACTTGGAGTTATTGTTGAAAGGAACATTTTTGCAGAAACATAATCGGTTGTAATAGGAATCTGAATATATGCATCACCGGCGAATACTATCAAACCTATTTTATCATTTTCGAGATTATCAACAAGACGAGATATTGCCTGTTTTGCCCTGGTGAGTCTGTCAGGCTGAATATCTTCGGCCAGCATTGAATTGCTGACATCGAGAGCGATTATAACCTCTACTCCCTGTTTTTTTACATCTTCAATCTTAGAACCGAACTGGGGCCTCGCAAGCATAATTATTCCTGCAGTAACAGCAATCAACTGTAAAATAATTTTTATTGCCGAACGAACCTGTGACATTTCAGGGATAAGTCCGCTGACAAGGTTTGCATCGCCTAAACGCTTCAATGCTTTCTTTTTTCTGAATTCATTTATTATATACAATAGAATAATAGCCGGAAGCAAAAGCAACAGGTACAAAAAATCGGGATTTGCAAATCTGAACAATTGCATTTTCTGTTATGCGTTTAAGTTAGATTCTTAAATATTGTATTTCTGGCTATTATCTCTAATACCAGCATGAAAAAAGCAATTAAAGCAGGCACAAGATATTTTTCTTCTTTTCTGCTGAATTGTCTGACATCAATTTTTGATTTTTCAAGCTTGTCAATCTCTTTGTAGATATTTTCAAGTGAATTATTATCAGTGGCTCTGAAGTATTTTCCTCCGGTTGTCTGAGCAATCTGCTGAAGAATGTCTTCATCAATTTCCACCGGCATATCCTGATATTGCATTCCATAAGGTGTCTGAACAGGATACGGAGCCATTCCCTGTGTTCCTACTCCGATTGTATAAACTCTTATTCCGAAGGTTTTTGCAATACCTGCGGCAGTTAGCGGGGCAATTTCACCTCTGTTGTTGACACCATCAGTCAGTAATATTATAACTTTACTTTTAGCCTGAGAGTCTTTAATTCTGTTTACAGCGGTAGCGAGTCCCATACCTATAGCGGTTCCGTCTTCGATCATTCCACTCTGAATTTCACGGAGCAGGTTAATTAATACGGCGTGATCTGTTGTTAAAGGGCACTGAGTAAATGATTCCCCGCTAAAAACTACCAGGCCTATCCTGTCATAAGGTCTTCCTGAAATAAACTCAGTAGCCATATTTTTTGCTGCTTCCAACCTGTTAGGTTTGAAATCGCGTGCAAGCATACTACCTGAAATGTCCTGAGCAAGCATTATATCAATGCCTTCGGTTGAGACATCCTGAAATTTATCAGTTTTCTGTGGACGAGCTAATACTATTATCAGGAGTGCAACTGCAGTGGTTCTTAGCGCAAAAAGGATGTGTCTGAGGTAAAGTCGGAAAGAGGAACCGGATCCGGAGAAGGATTGTAATCCCGGCATCCTGAGCGAAGCAGTTACTTTTTGTTGTTTCAGAATGTAAAATGCTACCATTGCCGGAATAATCACCAGCAGGTAAAGAAAAAGAGGTTCGGCAAATTTTATCCCATTCATAATACTGCCTCCTCTGCACTTATTTTTTCTCCGGTCGTATCATTCACCAACTCATTTTCTTTTGTTGCAAGCACAAAATTCCATGAGTTTTGAAAATGCGATTCGTTTTCTTCCGGTGTTGGATTATATTTTGCAAATTTTACCAGGTCAGCACCTGTCAGTACCGATTTAAGATCATTATACGATTCGTTCTTCTTAAAACCGGTTTTAATAAGAGCTTCAAGTGTTTCAGAAGTCGTGAGTTCAAGAGAAAATACCCTGAATCTGTTTTCAAGATATTGCCTTAAAATTTCAGTAAGCGAAGTATAATATCTTTTTATTTCACCTTTCTGCCATAGCTCTTCATTTTTAAGTCGTTCCAACTCTCTGAATGCAATTATGTGTGCTGATTCAGGAGGAATGTATGTTTCTTTTTCTGTTTCAGTTTTTTTCACTCTTCGCAGCAATCTGACAGCCAGCCATATTATTACGGCTGCGAAGGCAATAATCAGTATCCATGGTACTATCTCACCGAGCGTTACCGGTGCGCTAAAAGGTTTAACAATATCAAAAATTTTTGATGTACTATCGGGAGGTGCAATATTAACGCGCTTAACCTCAAGACTGGCATAATCAGAATAAAATCTTTTGATTCCACCCTCATTCTTTGCTTCCGCAAAGACAGGACTAACCTGATATCGTCCTGAATCAAAAGATGTTATAAGATATTTTTGTATTATTTTAGTTCTTCCGTTCTGGATAGATGCACTATCAGTTTTGGGTCCTGAAACAATTTCAATATTTTTGCAAAGTGTATCTTTGATAAGCGGCAGGTTAAGCTTAAGCCCTGCCGGTTTATCGATAGTAACAGTGAAATTTATCTGATCGCCAATAAATATTTTTGTTGAATCAAATGACGAAATTACTTTTACATCCTGTCCGAAAGAAAAAGAGATAATTGAAATAAAAAGAAATATGGAAAGAATAGTCTTTTTCATGGATCTTATCTTTTCTCAAACAATTTTAAAAGTGGGTTAACATAATCCAAATCAGTTCTTAACTCTGCAGAGTCCACGCCGCATCTCTTAAAAGTATTTTTGATGATTTCACGATGAGTAGTCCACCATTTTTCATATGCCTTTCTTGTTGCAACTGAGGAAGTATCAACCCATTTCTCATCGCCTGTTTCTGAATCCAGTGCTTTTATTAAACCTATATCAGGTAACGACTGTTCAACTGGATCATATACCTTCAGAGCTACAATATCATGTTTATTTGAGGCAATTCTCAGCGCATCTTCGAATCCTGGAGCCAGAAAATCAGAGATAATGAATGCAGTACATCTCTTTTTTATAGCATTTGTAAGAAAGCGAAGGGGTTCATCGAGATTTGTTTTGGTGCTTTGGGATTTAAAATCAAGAAGTTCTCTGATTATCCTTAATATATGTCGTCTGCCTTTAAGTGGTGGTATGAACTTTTCAACTTTATCTGAAAAGAATATAACACCGATCTTATCATTATTAAATATTGCTGAGAACGAAAGAACAGCAGCTACTTCCGTCATTATATCTCTTTTGTAGCTTACTTTTGTTCCAAAATTTCCGGATCCGCTTACATCGATAAGCAACATAACGGTAAGTTCCCTTTCCTCTTCAAAAACCTTTATATAAGGATGATTGAAACGTGCAGTAACATTCCAGTCTATGCTTCGTATGTCATCTCCATATTGATATTCCCTGACTTCGCTGAAAGCAATACCTCTTCCTTTAAAGGCACTGTGATATTCTCCGGCAAATATGTGACGGCTTAACCCCCTGGTCTTTATTTCAATTCTTCGTACTTTTTTTAATAACTCAGTTGCTTCCACTTTACAACAAATTATTTTTTTGGTTCAATAGATATAACACACGACCATTTTCCTTCCATGAACTCAATAAGATAATCTTTATTACCCCTTCTGTCGATCCATTTATTCTCACCGTTTTTCTTATAATGGGAATTGAATTCATTAATTTTTTGAGATTTCATGTTCATATCACAGATTATTCTGACACTTCTGCAAACAGAATCGGGATTCAGGAAAAAAAGTACTGTCTGATTCTCTTGATTATCAGAATACTTCAGGTAGCTAAACTTACTGTTAACCACGTTATTATAATTCATATCGCTGTGATTTTCCTTCATGTACTTCAGAATTTCCTTTTCTTTATACCCTATAAGATTCTGACTTTGAACGTAAATGCAGGTTAGCATCAGTGCTGCAGATAGTGTGATGATTTTCATACAGTATCTGCTATGGGACTTCGACAACATTAAGAATTTCAGAGATTATATGATCCTGGTTAATATTTTCAGCTTCAGCTTCATATGTAAGACCAATCCTGTGGCGCATAACATCAAGGCAGATGGTTCTTATATCTTCAGGAATGACATATCCCCTTCTCTTAATGAAAGCAAAAGCTTTTGCTGCAAGTGCAAGATTTATAGAGGCTCTGGGAGATGCTCCATATGAGATCATATTTTTGAATGCAGGCAGGCCAAATTTTTCCGGATTACGACTTGCAAAGACTATATTGAGGATATAATTTTCAATCTTTTCATCCATATAAACTTCTCTTACGATATTCCGGGCCCTTATTATATCAGCAGTTTTCAGAACTGTATTGGCTTTTGGAAAATCCTTAGCCAGGTTTTCTCTTACAATTAGTTTTTCTTCCTCTATTGCCGGATAGTCTATTAACACTTTCATCATAAATCTGTCGATTTGCGCTTCCGGAAGTGGATATGTTCCTTCCTGTTCAATAGGGTTTTGAGTTGCAAGAACCAAAAATGGTTCATCGAGTTTATAAGTGTTTTCTCCTATTGTGATCTGCCTTTCCTGCATTGCTTCGAGCAGAGCACTCTGAACTTTTGCAGGCGACCTGTTGATCTCATCAGCAAGAATAAAATTTGCAAAGACAGGCCCCTTTTTAACAATGAATTCCTCCTTCTTCTGACTGTAAATCATTGTGCCTATGAGGTCGGCAGGCAGAAGATCGGGAGTAAATTGTATTCTGCTGAATTTTGCATCAATAATTGATGCTAGTGATTTGATAGCAAGTGTTTTTGCAAGTCCGGGAACTCCTTCAAGAAGAATGTGCCCATTTGCAAGAAGACCTATCATAAGACTGTCTGTGAGGTGTTTTTGCCCTATAATAACTTTATTCATCTCCATTCGCACAATGTCGACGAAAGAGCTCTCCTTTTCTATTTTTTCATTTAAGATCCTGATGTCAGCAGTTTGCTCCATAGCTTTAAATTTTAAGTAGCAAATATAATAATTTGAGTTTCATTAACCATATCTGAATTTTCTCAGAATTTCAATACGCAAAAGAAGTCCAAGAATATTTAACTTCTTGTTAATGACTGTTAAATATAAGTTAAAGGTTTTAGCCCAATAATTGCACAAAGTCAAATGCTACTTATCAGTTCTATTCCGGTTTCATCTACTGTTAGCTTTAGCACTCTTAATTAAAAAATTGCTATGCAGCTTCAGGTAAAAGATTTTTTGAAAAATTATAAAAAGGTTGAGTTAATTTTTCAGTGTCAACGGATTCCAGCTGAATCCGGTTCTGACGGAACTTCTTATTAAGATCATTAATGCCAATAGAAAAAATGCAAAATCAAAACTCTGAGGTATAATGAAGTGAAGTACGAGAAAACCGGCTGAAATAAAAAATACAATTCTGAACCATATCATTGCAGTCTTATTCAGTACCAGCATTATCAGACATACAATAATAAACGGATTCAGCCACATAATATTCAGATTCCATCTCATTTGCTGATGATCGGTAAAAAAATTAAAAAAGACCATTAAAATTGACAGCACTGAAAACACAGAATAGATTAAAATATCGATTAGTCTGATGATTTTTAAACTTTTTATCACAGCTGTGAGGATTAAAATCAATATTATAACCATAGTAAAGATAAAAGAAGGAGAAATCAGGAACTTCTGCTTTACAACGGGTGGATCAAAATCAAGTAAAATGACAGGATTAGAAAGCAGCGGAATCATTTTATCAGATCTGTATATAAATGATTCTGACAATTCATCCTTTAACTCAATAGGAAGGAACATTCTGTCTCTAAATAAAGCTTTCTTATCTGAGGTTGATCCCATGATAAGGTCGACACCAAATTTCAGCCATGGATAAGGATTCTGATATTTTGAGACCAAATCCCTGAATGTAGGTATTTTGCCGGTTTCCACAGGTGGATATTTCAGTTTTGAACCTATCGATTTTTCAAGCAGATCCCTTATTCTTGTAGAACAATCATCATAGAAAAAATCATATTTGTACCTGATGTTCTCAGGTTTCAGATTTTCATTTATTAACTCTGTTAATTTATGTGTCTCTTGTGCATCAAGATTGATTTTTTGAGAATAAACATATCTCTTTTCAAAATAGTATTCCTTTAAAAAACCATTAAGTGTTTCCGTATCAAGCATATAATCCAGTCTGCCTTTTGCAAATTTCCAGGCAAAATGTGGAGTACTATAGTCGAATACACCCCAATTATAAACATTATCGATATGTTTTTCGTGGATTACAATTCTTAAAGCACTGTGGCCATATACCGAATAGGTCTCAGTGCCAGGTCCGCATGTTATCAAATAAACAAGAGTGTCGTTTGTTGACTGTGAAAAAACCAAGGGAGAGCAAACCATTAAAATCAAAGGGCACAGAAAGATAATTTTCTTCATAATTATTCACTTTTTGTAAACGTAATAGATTTTTATCATATATAAAAGTTTGTTAGCTTTATGCCCGCTTTACTGAGAGGTTTTTAATTTACTTTCAGGAAAATAATTATTTGGTTAGAATTAATATAGCAATATGAAAAGAATCGCGTTTTTAATTATGGGTTTATTATCATTCACAGTTTGCAAAAGTCAGAATAACAGTCCCTTTCCACTTACAGATCTGCATGTTCACTGCAAAGGAGGATTTACAATTGATGATGCTGTAAAAAAATCAAATGCTGAAAATATCAGATACGGGCTGGTAACAAATGTCGGGATAGGGTTTCCTGTCCACAGCGATAGTCAGATAGATTCTGTGATAAACTCTCTCAAAAATTACCCTCAGTTCTTAATCGGGATGCAGGCAGAAGGAAGGGAATGGCTTAATAACTTCTCAAAAGAGTCAATAAGCAAATTCGATTATGTTTTCACTGATGCAATGACTTTCACTGATGCAAATGGAAGAAGGAACAGGATTTGGATTAAAGACGAGACATGGATTGATAACGAAGAAGAATTTATGAACTACCTTGTTAGTACAATTGTTAAAATATTAAGTACAGAGCCGATAAATATGTATGTTAATCCAACGTATTTACCTGAACAGATGGCAGACAGATATGATTCTTTCTGGACGGATGAACGGATGGACAGGGTAATAAAAGCTGCAAAGGATCATAATATAGCTATTGAGATAAATAACAGATTCAGGATACCATCTGCAAAGTTTATCACCAGGGCAAAAAATGCCGGTGTTAAATTCACAGTAGGAACAAACAATATGGATTCAAATTTTGGTGGTGCTGCATATGCTATTGAGATGATAAATAAATGTCATCTGACTCCGGCAGATTTTTATCAGCCAGTCAATAAAAGAGCTAATGGGAAGCTTTGATTTAGCGCGCGTCTTAAAATTTCTTCCGGGTATAATACTTGGGTTAACAGTTCATGAATACTCTCATGCCCTGGTTGCGCATATGTGCGGAGATTCAACTGCAAAGGATCAGGGAAGAGTTACTCTGAATCCCTTAAAACATATTGATCTCCTTGGTTTTCTTATGCTGATCTTTGCCGGATTTGGTTGGGCCAAACCAGTGCAGTTTAATGAACAGAATCTCAGAAATCCCAAAACAGACGTTATTAAGATTGCATTAGCCGGCCCTTTTTCTAATGCAGTTATTGCGATGGTGCTTTCAATAATCTTCTCTCTCATATCCTCTTCTGATACAGCTATGCATTTAAAACCTGTTATGCAGATATTATCAGAAGTATTTATTTATGCAATTTATATAAACTGGGGTCTGTTTATTTTTAATCTTATTCCGCTTCCACCTCTTGATGGCTCACATTTGTTATTATCTCAATTTAAAAGATTCCCGGTTCTTTATAACGCTTTATATAAATATGGTTCATTCCTTTTGTTCGGACTGATTATCGTGAGCTTCACCACAAAAATAAATTTGTTCCCTATCTGGCCGGTTATTCAGTTTATCGGTGAAGGTTTTCTGTCTCTTGTAGGATACAGATAATTAAAAAGAAACCGGATCTTATAAATGACGAAGCAGATATGATAAGATTGCCGGAATAATTATCAACAGGATTATTAAACCTACTTTTTTCCTCTTTTCTGTTACTATACGCTCAAAGTCTTTTCCTGTTCGAATTTCAACTTCAGGGAAAAGTTTTTCCAGCCAGTTATAGGTAAAAAATGCAGGGGTTAAGGTGATAGCAGTTAAAACGATAAATACCATAAAAAGATTTTGGTTAAATATCGAATCAATAATCCTTGAAAATGCAAGCTTTATCCGGATAAACAATTCTATCAGATTAAAAAGAAAATAATTTAATATCAGAATAGTCAATCCAATTATTAAGAACTTAAACTTTTTTATATGGGTAGACTGATTTTTACAGTTTGAAAGAAAGTCCTCTACTGATTTAATTGAATCATTTACCCAGTTACTATCCTGACCTTCAACCATAGCATAGCTCGAACCGGAATGTGAGTCGGAGTAGCGTATTTTTATAATAAATTCACTGTTTAAAACAGTCTCCCTGAAATATAATTCTATTTCTACTATCCTGTTAGAATCAATAATGGCTTTTACTTCAGCCATTTCTTCAAATGTCAAATTATATTTTAAATTATCAGAAGAAGTAAATTCAATGTTCGAATGACTTGTGTCTGTATGTTTTTCTGCAATATTCAGGTCAGTCCAGCCTTCCCGGATTAAATCCCTGTGTTTCATTTCCTTTGACTTATAAAGAATCTCACTGCAGAGTTTACTGAAAAGACCGATCAGAGATACTATATCATTTTTAGTAAATATCTTATTTTCAATTATGATTTCTTTTTTCTCCCAAGGCTTTTTCATACGTTTAATTTAAATACGCATTTTATCTAAACATATATTCATCCGTAAGACTTGTAATCCAAAGGTAAGCAAAAATTGGCTTAACATAATATGGAGATATTTGATATCCATTGGAAAAGAGCAGGTATAAACCAAAGAAATTTTTTAGATATTTACATTTTCAACAGGGTTGTATCTGTATTAAGGGTCATATTATATAAAAGAGATGAAGGATTTAGCCAGGGTACCTGTATTATTAGCCATTTTTCTATCAGTTAATATTCAGCTCATTAATGCCCTTGATGGAAATGCTTACATCGGGAAGGGAAAATTAATAGATACTGTCCGGTGCAATAATAATCCAAAATACAGTTATGCTCTTTATCTGCCGGGTAAATACTCTGATAAAGTAAAATGGCCGATAATATATATATTTGATCCTGGCGCAGGCGGAAAACTTGCTCTTTCCAGATTTATACCGGCTGCTGAAAAATATGGTTATATAGCTGTATGTTCAAATGATTCAAAAAATTTTCTGTCCAATAAAGAACTCGATGAGGCTATAAATTCAATGTTTGTTGATACTCATGCCAGGTTTACAATCAATACAGAAAGGATTTATACAGCTGGGTTTTCAGGTGGTTCAAGGGTGGCTGCCATGATAGCACTAAATAATAAGAATATTTCAGGGGTTATTGGCTGTGGTGCAGGATTTCCATCCTACGCGGATTTTATAAATAGTCCTTCTTTCATCTATTTTGGAATTGTAGGGAACCGCGATATGAATTATATTGAGATGTGTGATCTCGAAAAGAAACTTGACAACCAGGGGATGACAGCTGAACTACGGATTTTTAATGGTGGTCATACATGGCCATCACCTGAGTTATTGGAGGAAGCGGTCGAATGGCTGGACTTAAAAGCTATGTATAAGGGAACAAAAAATAAAGATCCTGATTTTATTGATGAGCTGTTTTCAAAATACAATAAGAAAGCTGAATCTCTTTCTGAACAAGGGAAATTTTTAGAGTCGCTTAGTTATTACAGGTACATCATAAATGATTTCCCCGATCATTTGGGTATTTCTAAAATTAAAGTTAAACTCGACAGCCTGCTTTTAACTAAAAGTTACACAAACTCGCTTAAAGCCTGGAATAAAAACAGATCAATGGAGCTGGAAATGCAAAATGATTTTATTAAAGATCTGAACATCCGGACTAGAACTGAAACATTGCCGGACAGCATACGCAACTGGTGGAAAGGCCGGATTAAGAATCTCAGGTCCATGGAGGTAAGCAAAGACTCAGATAAACAAGTGATTGCTTCAAGAGTATTAATGATGTTAAGTGTCGCCTGTTATGAAACAGGCAGAAACTATTTAAATTTAAAAAGTTACAGAACTGCTTCAATTTGTTTTCAATTAGCATTACTAATTGAGCCTGAAAACAAGGTTATCCACTTTTTTCTTGCAAGAGCTTATGCCCTTAATGGAGAAACAGATGAAGCATTAAGGTCACTTTCCAGAGCAATAAAAGCAGGATACGGAAACAGACAATCAATAGAAAAGGATTCAGCATTCATTCCGTTAAGAAATAAAAAGCAATACAGGGAAATTCTGATGCAGCTTAAGTAGTAAAAAGCAGGATATAAAAAAGAGTCAGATTACTATGACTCTTTCTTTTAAAAGTGATTCCGGAGCGACTCGAACGCCCGACCCATAGCCTCGAAGGCCTTATCCCACACTTGCGCCATATCTTATATTGTGTTATGATAATTTATATATCAATATAATATATTTTTGTATTGTTCTTTTATTTCAGATTATTTCATGGTATTTCAAAATATGATCAAATTATAAGTTATGGCTATAGCAATAATTGAATCGTTTTAAGGGAAGAAACTTTCAGAAGGAAGCCATCCAATTAAGTTTCATCTAACTCATTAAAGCAAAAATAAATACATTAATTTGTGAGCTTCAGTCAAACCGCTTCAATGGATCGAAGAACCCGAAAACTTGGTTTCAAAGATATATGACAACTGACATATGTGAATCAGCAACATTTATAGAAGCCTCCTTCCCCTGATTAACCTGAGTAATATTGCCAATATTGCGAGTACTAGCAGAATGTGAATAAGTCCACCCAAACTAAATACAAAAAAACCTACTAACCAGGCTATTACCAGGAGAACTGCAATAATATAAAGTAATGTTCCCATCTTCTTAATTTTTAATTAAAACATATCAGCAAAACCTTAAACTTTATCACCTTCAAAGGTGAGCATAATATAGCTAACGGCATTATATAATCGCGGGTAAACTTTACATAATTAAAATCATTGAAGCTAGATACGAGATCGGGGAATCCAGCTCCATAATTTTAGTGAAATTATGTAATGTTTTATTGCATTTATATAGCAATCTGTTTTTTGAGATAATTATTTTCGATGATTAAAAAATATCTTTAATCATTGAATATAAATAATTTAATATAAGTACTTTATATATTATTTTAATGGCTAAGCTCCTTCTGAATATTGTATCCGTCATTTTTATAGTATTATGGACTATTGGTTTTTTCTTCTATGATATAGGGGCAAAAGTACATATCCTGCTATTACTGGCACTTATCTCTGTCCTGATCAGAATCATTCTCGGAAGAAATTATTAAAATATAGATCAGAATCCTGATACAATATCCGATGTGCAAAAAACTGCCCCTATCCCTATGCAGGCAGGTAGATGCTGAACGTTGATCCGTATTTTGAAAGACTTTCAGCTTTTATATAACCCCTGTGATTTTCAACAATTACCTTGCAGATAGAGAGACCTATTCCTGTGCCTGAATACTCTGAGTTTGTATGCAGACGGAAGAATAAGTCAAAAATCTTTTCTGCATACCGCTGTTCAAATCCAATACCGTTATCGGAAAATGAAATCTCATAATATATCTTTTCTGTATTATCTCTAGTATTAGGAATGTCTTTCCCGAGGGCAAGTTTTGAATCTATGGTTATTATCGGGACAATATCCTGCCTGGAGTACTTTATTGCATTTGAAATTAAATTATTAAACAACTGTTGTATCTGGAACGGAATAGCGTTTACAGTTGGCAACGATGTGGTATTAAATATTACATTTTTTTCTTCGATCAATTGTGAAAGATCCCGTTTTGAATTTTCCAGTATTTCATTCAAGTCAGCTGTTTCATAAACTTTATCAGACATACTGGTTTTGGAATATAACAACATATCTTCAATAAATTTTTGCATTCTGCCGGCTGCTTTTCCTATTCCCGTTATGTAATCCCTTACATTTTCAGGTATAACCTCTAATTCTTTATCACTGATCCTGGAAATAAAAGTCTGAACCTTGCGAACAGGCTCCTGTAAATCGTGGCTCGCTATATGGTTAAATGTTTTCAGCTGCTTGTTTGATCTTTCGAGGTCAGCTATTTTCTCTTCTATCAGTTTATCCTTAGAATGTTGTTCGGTAATATCCGCATTTATGCCTATGCTGAACTTGTTACCAAAGGTATCGGAAATTACCTTTCCCATTGACCTGAAGTGTCGTTCAACCCCATCCTTTCTGATTATGCGATAATACATTTGTGCTTCCAGGGATTCATCAAGGATCTTTCTGTTACCTTCGACGACCAGGGCGCGGTCGTCTGGATGTACGAACTCAAGAAAATTCAGGAAGGTTGGCTCAAATTCCCCTGCTTTGCAACCAAGCAGCCGATACAGATTATTTGAGTAAGTGAGTTCGTTTTCTTTTATATTAAGGTACCAGTGACTGATGTCAGCAATTTGTTCCGAGTGTTCGAACAGTTCATTGTTTATCAGTAACTGGTTGTTGGTTATTGCTAGGTCTTTCAGGTCACTGTTTATCTTGTAGAATGAAATGATGAAAACGAATAATGAAAACAAGACAATAAAGAGTATTAAAAATGGAGGTAATTTAATGTCATTCTCATGTAACATTTCGCTTCTCTTCAATAATTTCAATTCATCATTTTTTATATCATAAATATAAGTCTGACTAATATTCATCAATTCCCTGCCTTTCAGTATCAGACTTTTTATGGTATCAGTACTGGTGACTTTGTAATTATTTAGTCTTAATACTTCGTTCAGATAGTTGATCCTTTTAGCAACAGAGGAAGTCAGTGTGTCTAATAATCTGGATTGCTGGTAATTATCTGACATCAGGGAATCAAGCTGCGACGTTGACTGGTTTACCTTTTGAATGGCTTCAAAATAAGATTGCAGAAAACTGGAATCATTGGTTAATAAATAGCCACGCTGGTTTGTCTCGGCATTCCTGGTGTCAAGATCTAACTGTTGCAAGGCGACTGAGATCCTGTATGAATTTACTACCATTTTTTCAGATTCAGAGGCCATCTGAAGCTGCTTATATGAAATACCTGCCGCAAATAAAAGTGTGAAAATCGAGATTACCAGGGCACTCGCCAGAACAAATCCCGGGAGTCTAGGTTTTAGAAACTTCATCGCTTTTAATATTATTAATATTCAAAAGGAAATTTTCTTTCTTCAGACCGGAGGTATTATACTGCAAGTTAAGGGTTATAACATGCTCAAGGATTACCTTTAAAACTGAAAAATCATTTGGTTTTTGAATATAAATATTGGCACCGTTAATAAATGCTTCCTCTACATTTTCATCCGAGGAAGAGGTAGAATATATTGCAATGGCAAGTTCTTTGAGCCTGCTCTTTTTTCTGATTTCAACCAGACAGTTGATCCCGTTCAAAACAGGCATGTTCAAATCGAGGAAAACAAGATCAGGGACACGGTTATCTGCATTATCCAGATACTGCATTAATTGTGAACCATCATTTACTATTGTCAGATCTGTTTTGGCCCTGATTTCCTGCAATGCATCCCTGAAAAAGATGCAGTCATCTTCATCGTCATCGGCAAGTAGTATGAATAACGAATCGACTTTCATGTAATAAATTATTTAGATTGTAACTGTGATGAAGATGATCCGGAGCTATTTCTTCTTTCAATTATAGACTGGAACGCTCTCGGTGTTAATCCGGTTGTTTTCTTAAACTGGCTGGATAGATGGGCGACACTGCTGTAACTCATTTTCCATGCGACCTCAGTACATGTCAGTTTTTCCTCTGTAATCAGTTGTTTTACCCGTTCCACTCTTTGAAGGACATAAAAATTTTCAACAGAGGTATAGGTAACTTCAGAAAATATTTTTGACAGGTGACCATAACTAAGATTCATCCTTTCAGCTATATAGGCTGAAATTTTTGAATTATCCGGTTTCTCTTCCAGATAAACTATTTCTTTTATTATTTCCTTGATCTTCTGTACTATTACAGACTTCGGATCATCAATTATTTCAATGCCATATTTTTTTAAGGATAATTCTAATTTCCGAAACTCTTCATGCGAAACATGGCCTTTAAACTGTACTTCCGTCATTCCGGATATCTCATAGGGAATTCCAATCTTATCAAGGTTTTCCTGCAGAATGACCCTGCAGGCAAGATTGATATCATACTTGAACTGGAATTTCACCTTATCTCAGCCAAAAAAATGTCTGTGTCAATTTGGTTTATTATCAAAGCTTATGTTATAAACAAATTTGGTCAGAATTTGTTGGCCGAGACTTCTTGGTCCGAGTGTTGCCAAAAAAACCGTCCCATGCTAAAGGACGGCTCTCTCCATTATTTTTATTGTAATTTAGATTTACCTGGAAGCAGTACCCGGAGATGCTTCCAATCCCATGATTGTAAGTGTGGTACTGCCCTGTCTCATACTGGTCATTCCTTCCGGAGTTTTGAATGTAAAATCAATTTTCGTTATTACATGACCTCCACCAGAAAGATCAATAGTCTTACTTTCGGCATTTGCTTTCAGAGCCGTATTAAGACTTATATCCTGTGTAGCACCACTCTTATAGAAAAGTTTCAGGTCTGTAATGGTTATAGGCTGTTCTCCGGCTTTCACCTTGATGGACTGAAACTTGTTCGACTCTTTTACTAAAAGCTCATCATGACCAGCCTTTAAACTGACCTTTTTCTCACTCACCTGTACCCAGGCGGACTTATCCTGTGTCATTGTAGATTCCGACTTTTTTGACATCGACTGAGTTGACTGAGCTACCACTGCGCCAAAGCCCATGGCTATGACCAACAGCATACTAATAATTATCTTTTTCATAATAATAAATTTTTAGTTAATAACAGATACGAAGTTTGACAGATTGATTAAAAATTGTCTTACATAATTACAGGAAAAAATTTCATAATTAGAACGCTCCTCTCCCATCTGGCAGAGGTTTTTGGAACATGCATTTTCAATCCAAAGAATGATTCTGCCTGGAGATTCACTACTCAGAAAATTATGCATGGCCTGCAAAAGCCGGGAGGCTTGATCACATTTTGCGAGTCAATATATATTTTGACTAATTCGCTTGTTTACAAATACTTATCCCTGATTTTTTACAGCTGATTTTTTCAATCTGAAATTGGTCAAGGTCACTGGCTTTTCCAATTAAGTAGCAATGAGGTAAAATAATAAATAAGTTCAAAACATGTTAAACCAGACATATAAAAAGCGGTCAGATAAATTATCTAATCTCTTGAATATCAGCTGTGATTCCGGAGCGACTCGAACGCCCGACCCATCCCGCATGTGCGGGATTGCTCTATCCAACTGAGCATGTCTTAATGTTATTGATTATAGATAAATTAAAAAGAGCCAGATTACTCTGACTCTTTCTTTTAAAAGTGATTCCGGAGCGACTCGAACGCCAGACCCATCCCGCATGTGCGGGATTGCTCTATCCAAC
>DCFT01000238.1 GCA_002319885.1 Bacteroidales bacterium UBA1797 | reverse complement strand
CAGGTTTACGGAGGACAGGAAAACTCAATAGAGATCAGACTTAATGAGAGAGCCTGTAAGGCCAATGGAATAACCCTGGGACAGGTAAGATCTTTGCTTAATAATAACGGAACCAGCAAAACCTTTGTTGGGAAAGTAACAGACGGAGCCAATAAGTTATTTGTAAATGTTTCATCAGATTATACCGATGTAAAGGAAATTGGAAATATTATTGTCAAAACCTCAGGGCCGGTACTGTTAAGGGATGTAGCAGAAATATTTTTCGGGGTAAAGGAACAGACTTCTTATAGCAGGGTAAATGGCCTTGATGCAGTAACAGTAAGTCTTGTAAATGACAACCAGGCAAACCTTATAGACCTTTCACATAAAGCCATTGATGAAGTAAACATACTTAACAAAAAACTTGCTTCTGCAGGAATTCAGGTTGTTGTCCAGAATAACAATGCTGAGATTATGGAAAGGAATATCAATCAGATAATACACCTTGCAATTACAGGAGGTTTGCTGGCAGTACTGATTCTCTGGTTTTTTCTCAGGAATATCCGGCTGGTTACAATTATTGCTATTTCAATACCTGTATCTGTTTATGCTGCATTTAATTTCTTCTATGCTTTTAATATCTCCATAAACAGTCTTACTCTTGTTGGTATGGCTCTGGCAATAGGAATGCTGGTCGATAATTCAGTTGTAGTCCTGGAGAATATATATAGGCTTGCTGGCCAGGGAAAAAATCCGGAAGTTTCTGTCAAACAGGGGACAAGTGAAGTATGGAGATCAATATTTGCTGCCACCTTAACAACAATAATTGTTTTTATGCCTTTCATCTTCTCAAATAATTTTATGGTGAAAATGATAGGTAAGAATATCGGGGTTTCAATTATCTCGACTCTGATAATATCTCTGTCGGTAGCCTTGCTTCTGATACCAATGGCCACTTATTTTCTTCTTACCCGTTCAGCGTACAGCAATTCAGAAATTTTCAAAAAACTTTCAATACACAACAGACTTATACAGGCTTATCACCTCATACTGAAAGCCAGTATGAGAAATCCGGCTGGAACCATAATCGGTACCCTGGTCATCTTCTTTGCAGCACTGCTTATAAGTCTAACCTTAAGCATTAATACAACCCAGGAGGTTCAGACTCCTAATTTCAGTCTTACTGTCACCATGCCCGGCGGATCTACCCTGGAGAAAACTGATGCAGTAGTCGCTGAAATTGAATCGAGACTCAAATCCCTGCCTGAAAAAGGTGATATCGTAAGTAAAATTGAAGAAGATAAGGCTTCGGTAACAATAAATCTTATAAAAGACTGGGATAAGACAAGTAAACGTACGCTGCCTGAAATTAAAAATGACATATCCGAGAAAACAAAAAATATATCATCAGCCGAAATAAGCATGGATGAACTTTCTACAAGCGGTGGATTTTCAGGAAACGGAGGTAGTGGCAGCGAAATGGATAATCCCGGTTCTGATTTCATGAATCTTCTGGGGATCGGATCAGCAAAGGAAAGCGTAATAATCAAAGGCCAGAATTTTGAACAGATGAAGAACCTGGCTGACGACATCAAATCCTCACTCGATAATCTCTCCTCAATAAACAGTTCCAGTCTGAATGTTCAGGATAGTAAACCTGAAGTACATCTCCTCTTTGATATGGATTATATTGGAAGAAACAATTTAACACTTAACAATTTATCATCTTCTCTGTCAACTTTCGGACAGGAATACTCATCAGGAGCTACCTTCAAACAAGGAACCGACAGCTATGATATAATGATTAAATATGCTGATGAGTCCGGCGCCATAAAAGAGAATAAGGATAAAACTATCGACGATCTCAAACATCTTGAAGTCAGCGGAAGTAACGGCTCGGTAATGGAGATGCAGGAGCTTGCTAATATAGTATTCTCATCTGGCATGGGCAATATTCACAGGGAAAACCAGGAGAAACGGGTTACAGTAACCTATACTTTTAACGATGAGATCAGGAACTCAAAAGATCTTCTTGAAGGAGCCAGACAGGAAATAGAATCAATAGTTGCAGGTATGAATATTCCTTCAGGAATTGCCGTAGAGGTAGTACATGAAGAAGATCAGCTGAAAGATTTCTATTACCTTATCGGAGTTGCCTTTCTGCTTATTTACATGATCCTTGCAGGGGTTTTTGAATCACTCGCTACTCCCGTAGTTTTAATGTTCAGTATCCCTTTGGCAGCATTAGGATCTCTTGTTGCTCTGATCCTTACCGGCAATTCACTTTTAAATGCAAATACCCTGACCGGCTTTTTGATTCTATTGGGTGTGGTTGTTAATAACGGAATCATTCTGATTGATTATACTAATATCCTTAGAAAACGAGGGTTTCTGATGCAAAGAGCGCTAATGACAGCAGGTGTGGCACGTCTTCGGCCAATACTTATTACTGCTTCAACCACTGTTGTTGCTATGGTACCGCTTGCTATGGGACAGGCTGAATATGTATCGGCAATCGGAGCTTCATTTGCTATTACCGTTATAGGAGGATTGTCGCTCAGTACATTGCTTACGCTGGTCTTTATCCCTACTTTTTATACCGGACTTGAGAATTCTTTAAAATGGTTCTATTCCCTGAACTGGAAAACCAAAACTATCCAGACAATCTTATTGGCCATCTCTGTATTACTGATATATACCTACATTGACAAATTCCTCTGGAAACTTATTACTACAATTCTTGCAATTATTTTAATCCCAGCCACTACATGGTTCGTTATGAATAGTCTCAGGAAAGCAAGGGAAACTGTTATCTCACCAGAAGAACCTATAAACATACATATACAAAGCCTTGTAAAGATCTATGAAAGAGAGAACCGGTGGGCAAGAGAATGGAAAGCAGGAGCAAAGATCAGAAACAGGCTTGGCGTTTCAAAAAAATACAGCTCATTGAAAGATCTGGGCATGCTTACATGGCAGGTTCCTTTAGTGGCTTTCATGATCTTTTTCACATATTTCTTCCTTTCAAAAGGATTCTGGATTTTTATCTTCAGTATCGGAACATGGTTCTTTTTGTCAGAAATCTGGGAGATATTAAAAGAACTATTTGCAAATCTGACGGCTTCTGAAAACAGGAAATGGCTAAAGAGATTTTCAGGAGTAACCGATGTTTTCATATTCTGGATAATCCCGTTTCTGAATCTCATCTGGTTCATGCAAAAATGGCAAAACCTGGTTGTTGTACTTATGCTGGGATCAGTTTGGTTCACAGGTCTGTTTATATATAAAACCGGACAAAAACTTACCAGGGAAAACATTGACATTTACAGGCTAGAGGGACGATTCAAAGGATTGAGAAAAAATGTTTACAAGTTAGTGGCAGCTGTACCGGTTATTGGTAAAAAGAAAAAACCGTTTAAAGCACTAAGCTGCGTATCTATGAACATTGAAAACGGGATGTTCGGTTTACTTGGACCAAATGGAGCAGGAAAAACTACCTTGATGAGAATAATCTGTGGAATACTGGAACAGAGCTATGGTAAAGTGTGGATAAATGGACTCGATACACAGAAAATGAGGGAAGAACTGCAGGGTCTCATCGGTTATCTTCCACAGGAATTCGGAAGTTACGAGAACATGACCGCTCATGAATATCTGCATTACCAGGCAATGTTAAAAAATATCCTTGATTTAAAAGAAAGAGAAAAGAGAGTGACTTTTGTACTGAATGCAGTACATATGGAGGACCGGCGTCACGACAAGATCGGATCTTATTCGGGAGGCATGAAACAGAGAATGGGGATAGCCCAGATCCTTCTGCATCTGCCACGAATTCTTGTTGTTGACGAACCTACTGCCGGACTTGATCCACGGGAACGTATAAGGTTCAGGAATCTTCTGGTGGAACTCAGCCGCGACAGGATAGTAATTTTTTCAACGCATATTATTGAAGATATCTCGAGCTCCTGCAAGCAGGTTGCAGTATTAAATAAAGGAAAGCTAAGGTACCTTGGCAAACCTATTGATATGACAAAAGAAGCTGAAGGCCATGTGTGGCAGTTCAACATACCAGCCGATCATTTTGGAGAATTCGTGGAAAATCACCTTGTTGTTCACCATATGTCGGAAGGAAACAATATCAGGGTAAGAGTGATATCGGAGTTTTCTCCATGGGATAGAGCTATCAGTGCAACTCCAAACCTTGAGGATGCATATCTGTGGCTCCTGCGGCGCAAAGATCTGACCTCATCCAGTTAACACCAATATATCAGATAAATGAAAACGAACAACCTGTATAACATTGCCAACCTCATTTATAAAATGATCATCTATAACCTGAGGATCATTTTTGCAAACCGGTTTATCTGGTTTCTGGCAGGGTCTGTCGTATTCTATCTTGGACTGTCGGTCATTTACGTATTTTCAACAGATGTCTCGAAGATGAACGATCTCTATGGAGTGTTTCTTTTTTCCGGACTTCTTCTGGTGTTTTATCCCACAGTCTTCGGTATTCAGAATGACCAGGATGCCCGTACCATTGAGATCCTTTTCGGCATTCCAAACTACAGGTACAAAGTATGGCTGGTCAGAATTATTCTGATTTTTGTGATTGCTTTTCTTATTATGCTTGTTTTTACATTCCTATCCTCTGTTCTGATAGTTAATTTTCAGTTTGTGAGCATGACTGCCCAGGTAATGGTTCCGGTTATCTTCCTGGGAATAATGGCATTTATGCTATCTACTGTAGTGAGGAACGGTAATGGCACAGCTGTTCTCATGATCATCTTTGGGATGTTCTTTCTTATCCTCAGCGACAGTCTCGAAAAAAGTCAGTGGAATGTATTCCTTAATCCATATGAAGTTCCGTATGATGTAAATGAAACTACATGGGCAATTATTGCATTTAAAAACCGTATAATCTTAATTATCGGATCACTTCTTTTTCTACTTGCAGCCCTTTATAATCTTCAGAAACGGGAAAAGTTTATGTAATCTTATCTCTGTGTTACTCCGTGCCTCCTTTGTGTACCTCTGTGTAACTAATAATAAAGAACTATCACAGAGAAACACTGAGGAGCACAGAGATCCACTGAGATAGAAAACATTCAATGGTGAGAAAAATAATCAGAGTTAAGTTCTGGAAATATTACTTTTATATGATCTCTTTGGCTTTTTCTCTGTGTAACTCTGTGCCTCCTTTGTGCACCTCTGTGCAAGTTCTTTATTTTTAGCTACACATAGAAGGCAACTAATATTCAAATGGATTCTCCTTACTGAAATCAGGTCTGTAGTTCAGGTTGCTGTCCAATTCCTGCACCCATCCATTTCTGAAGCCTAAAATCTCCATCTCCTTAACAACATCCTCATATTCTGTCCGGTAAAGTGTACGATTTAGTACCGGATGATGTATTACAGCTGCCGTGGGATGGTATTGCGACATTAAAGAGATATGGACACCCGGAGACAGCTCTTCGGCAATAGAATGCAAGACTCTTTTGCTCTCTTCCGCATGACCCGGTAACACAAGATGCCTTATCAACAGCCCGTTTTCCGCTCTGCCGTTATCATCGGTAATGAGTGTTGAACCTTTTTGGAAATACATCTCTTTTATAGCTTTCAATGCTACTTCAGGGTAATTGGCAGCATCGGAGTACTCTGCAGCAGTTTCTTTTGTAAAATATTTATAGTCGGGTAAATAAACATCTATCAGACCGGCCAGGCTGCGTATGGTTTCAAGTTTATCATATCCATTCGTATTGTAAACTGTCACAGGTTTAAAGCCCCGCGAATTAAGTCCGCCAATTATCGCTTTTACCTGCGGAACCATATGAGATGGTGAAACAAATCCTACAGCGGTTATTCCCTGCGATAGTATTCTGATTATTTTGTCAAGAATCGTATCAAGATCCATCCGGGTATCTCCGGTAACTAATCCGCACTGGCTTATTTCATGATTCTGACAATAAAGGCAATGAAGATTACATCCGGCAAAAAATATATTACAAATACCGTCTTTGCCGCTAATTACAGGTTCTTCTCCCCTATGGACACAGACAGAAGCAATATTCATTCTAGCATCCATACCGCAGTATCCTGTTCCTGCTTCAAACCTGTTCACCCTGCACTCCCTTGGACATAAGGTACACTCAGTTAGAATTATCGTGTCATCGGTGTTGTATAAATCTGGCACTTTCACAGTGTTAACTTAAAAGTAAAATTATATTCCTTGTCGGATTTAAGATACATGCAAAGATCGAAATGTTTCCCGATTTTTAAGCTACGTATTTGAGCAACAAGCTTAATACTTCAATATAAATGACAATTTTTTTGGTGATATAATATTAATATGTACCTTTGTGATCGAATTGAGGGGAATTTGACCTAGGGGACCAGAGTCCCCTATTTTGTTATCGGTTTTTGGAATATGATTGAAAAGCAGAAAATAGAAGGATTAGTTAAAGAGTATATCAAGGGTACTGGTCTCTTCCTTGTTTCTGTTAAAGTGAGCAATGCGAACAGGATTATTGTGCTGGCTGATAAGAATGAAGGCATAACGATTGATGAGTGTGCAGCTATTCACAGACATATTGAAAATGGTCTTGACCGTGATAAAGAGGATTTTGAATTACAGGTCTCCTCACCGGGTCTTGATGTACCTTTCGGAGTCATTGAACAATACTACAAAAACGAAGGTAAGCAGGTAGAGGTAACAGATACTGAAGGATCAAAATTGTCTGGTATACTTAAAAATGTTACAGCAGGAGGATTCGAGCTTGAAACAATAATTAAATCTAAGGGCAAAGCAATAGAATTGAAGGATATTTCGTTCAATTTCGAACAAATAAAATCGACAAGAATTATTTTGACAATTAAATTATAAAAAGAGGTTTACGCCAGATGGAAAATGTTAATTTAATCGACACTTTTTCGGAATTCAAGGAGCTGAAGAACATTGACAGGCCTACGATGATGAGTGTTCTGGAAGATGTGTTCAGAAGTATGCTTGCAAAAAAATATGGTTCAGCTGATAATTTCGATATTATTGTTAATATTGATAAAGGTGACTTCGAAATTTGGAGGAACAGAGTCGTTGTTGAAGACAAGGAGCTGACCGATCCTGTAATGCAGATACCTCTGTCTAAGGCGAAAGAAATAGATGAAGACTATGAAGTTGGTGAAGAGGTATCGGATGAGGTCAAATTTCTTGATTTTGGCCGAAGGGCAATATTGTCACTCAGGCAGAACCTGACTGCACGAATACTCGATCTCGAAAAGAACAACATCTATATCAAGTACAAAGACAGGATTGGTGAGATAGTTACGGGAGAGGTTTACCAGGTCTGGAAGAGGGAAATACTTGTTCTCGATGATGATGGCAACGAGCTTATCCTTCCCAAAAGCGAACAGATACCTTCCGACCATTTCCGTAAGGGTGATTCAATAAGAGCTGTGGTCATAAAAGTAGAGATGAGAAACAACACTCCTTTTATCATCCTGAGCCGTACTTCACCTGTTTTCCTTGAAAGGTTATTTGAACTTGAAGTTCCGGAAATATTTGATGGTTTGATAACTATTAAAAACATTGTCAGGGTACCTGGTGAACGAGCTAAGGTAGCTGTTGAATCGTACGACGAGAGAATTGATCCGGTAGGGGCATGCGTCGGGATGAAAGGCTCCAGGATACATGGCATAGTAAGGGAATTGCGGAATGAGAATATTGATGTTATCAACTTTACTTCGAACAATCAGCTCTACATACAAAGAGCCCTTAGTCCTGCAAAGATTACTTCAATCAAACTTGACGAAGAAACAAAAAGGGCAGAAATTTATCTGAAACCTAATGAAGTATCACTTGCAATTGGAAAGGGTGGCTTGAATATAAAGCTGGCAAGCCAGTTGACAGGATATGAGATTGATGTTTACAGGGAGCCGGGTGGAGAAGATGAAGAAGATGTTAATCTTGAGGAATTCGAAGATGAAATTGAAGATTGGATAATCGAAGAACTCAAGGCAATTGGCTGTGATACAGCAAGAAGCGTTTTAAATCTATCAATCAGCGACCTCGTTAAGAGAACTGATCTTGAAGAAGAAACAGTTAAAGAAGTCGTCAACATACTAAAAGCTGAATTCGAACAATAAATTTATAATCATTTCACGATCAGAAACTTAATAAGTTTTAATAAAGGCAAGGCATATTTATGACAGAGGATATTAAGGTAACAAGATTAAGCAAAGCAGCCCGCGAATTCAATGTAGGGATATCCACTATTGTGGAATTTCTGCACAAGAAAGGGTTTGATCTTGATCCCAACCCAAATACTAAACTTCCGCATGAAGCTTATATTTTGCTCGTAAAAGAATACAGTACAGATATCAGCGTAAAAAAGGAGTCAGAAAAACTCATCCTTAAAGATCTTCACAGGAAAAAGGAATCTGTTTCAATTGGAGATTTTTCTGACAAGACAGATAATGAGGAAGCTGAAAGAGATGAGGATGTTCTTGTAAAGGATTCTTCGGGCGCAAAAGTAACTGTTGATATTAAAACCGAAGTCAAAAAACCTGAAGTAAAACTAGTTGGTAAAATAGATCTTGAGAAAACATTAAACCCAAAGGTTGAAAAACCTGTTTCCGCAAAAGAAGAACCTGCGGCTAAACCGGTAACAAGGGTTGAACCCGAAAAGGCAGAAACAAAGAAACCGGCTGTTGAAGAGGTCATCACGGAAAAAACAGCCACTACTGAAGAAAAGAAATCCAAATCAAATATTGATCTTCATATTGTTGGAAAGATCGATCTCGACTCAATTGCCAGAGATACTAAACCGGCAAAAAAAGAGGAACAGAAAGAGAAACCAAAAGCTCCGGCAAAAGAGAAAATAAAAGAAAAGGAGATTGCTAAAGAACCTGAGACAATCCCGGTTGATAAAGAAGTACCGGAGATTATCCAGGAACCCATCATGGAACAACCTGTTGAAGATGAGACAAAGATTGAAGAGATTATTACTGAAGATGATCTGATTCCGGAACCTGAAGAGGATATAGTGGCTCTCTACAAGACTGATTTTAAAAAACTGGTTGGCCCAAGGGTAGTCGGAAGGATTGATCTTCCTGTTGAAGAAAAAAAGAAAACTACTCCTTACCAGCCTGTAAGAGTTAGCGGGGATTCAGATTTCAGGAGAAAAAAGAGAAGGAAGAGAATACTTAAAGAAAAAGAGGTAGTTCCTGTTGTAAAGCCGGTATCATCTGATAAAAAAGAAAAGCCTGTCAGCAAAAAGGTTGTTAAGAAAAGACCCGTCAGAGCTGAAGTCAATGAAGAAGAAGTTCAGAAGCAGATTAAAGAAACGCTGGCACGACTTACAACAAAAGGTAAATCAAAGGGTTCAAGATATCGCAGGGAAAAGAGGGAAGCTATCAGTCAGAAACACCAGGAGGTTGTTGATCAACAGGAACTCGATAAGAATATCCTTAAAGTAACAGAATTCGTATCAGTCAATGAACTGGCCTCGATGATGAGTATTCCTGTTACAGATATCATCTCTACATGTATGAATCTTGGTTTGTTTGTTTCTATTAACCAGCGCCTTGATGCTGAGACCATGGCACTTCTTGCTGATGAATTTGGTTTTAAAGTAGAATTTGTAAGCGCAGAATTACAGGAAGCTGTACGTGAAGAAGATGATGATGAAGTGGATCTGAAACCAAGACCTCCGATTGTTACAGTAATGGGACATGTGGATCACGGGAAAACCAAGCTGCTCGATTATATCAGAAATACAAACGTAATAGCTGGTGAAGCAGGTGGCATAACCCAGCATATTGGAGCATACGGTGTGATTCTTGAAGATGGACGGCAGATAACATTCCTCGATACTCCGGGACACGAAGCCTTTACTGCAATGCGTGCCCGTGGCGCACAAATCACTGATATCGCAATTATAGTGGTTGCTGCCGATGATGGGGTAATGCCACAAACTAAAGAAGCTATAAATCATGCATCTGCAGCTGGTGTCCCGATAATTTTTGCTATTAACAAAATTGATAAACCTAGTGCAAATCCTGATAAGATAAAAGAGGCTCTTGCTGCAATGAATTACCTTGTTGAAGATTGGGGAGGAAAGTATCAATCTCAGGAAATCTCTGCAAAGAGCGGCCTTAATATTGACATTCTTCTTGACAAAATCCTTCTTGAAGCCGAGATGCTTGAACTGAAAGCCAATCCTGACAAACCCGCTATTGGAACAGTAATTGAATCCTCTCTTGATAAGGGAAGAGGTTTTACAGCAACTGTACTTGTTAAAGCCGGGACGCTCAAAATAGGCGATATTATGCTGGCAGGCAGTTGCTTCGGACATATTAAAGCCATGTACAACGAAAGAGGAAATAAGGTTGAAGAAGTCGGACCTGCCACTCCTACTCTCATTCTGGGACTAAATGGTGCACCCCAGGCCGGTGATAAATTTAATGTGATGGAGAGCGACCGTGAGGCTAAAGACATTGCGACGAAGAGAGCACAACTTCAACGGGAACAGGGCCTTCGCACACAGAAACACATTACTCTCGACGAGATAGGCCGAAGAATTGCTATTGGTAATTTCCAGGAACTTAACATTATAGTAAAAGGCGATGTAGATGGCTCTGTAGAGGCATTAAGCGATTCACTTATAAAACTCTCGACACCCGAAATTCAGCTTAACATAATTCATAAAGCCGTAGGTCAGATTTCGGAATCAGATGTTCTTCTTGCTGCTGCTTCCAATGCTATTATTGTAGGATTCCAGGTACGTCCATCTGTAAGTGCAAGGAAACTTGCTGAAAAAGAGGAGATTGATGTACGTCTCTATTCTATTATATACAATGCAATTGAAGAGATAAGATCTGCAATGGAAGGTATGTTGATGCCGGAAGTGAGAGAAGAAATTGTAGCAACTCTTGAAATCCGAGAGATATTCAAGGTAACTAAAGTTGGGACAGTTGCAGGTTGCTATGTTAAAGAAGGTAAAATAACGAGGAATACTCATGTTAGGATAATTCGCGATGGTATTGTAATCTATACAGGAGAACTTGGATCACTGAAACGATTCAAAGATGATGTGAAAGAAGTTGTAGGAGGTTATGAATGCGGACTTAATATTCATGGCTTCAACGACATTAAAGAAGGCGATATAGTTGAAGGCTTCCAGGAATTCGAAGTCAAGAAGACTCTTTAGCTGCCTGTTTTAAGTTTTCTTCTTAACCTGGTATATCGATCTTTTTCCGGTAGATTGATCCCACGATCTTATAATAATGGTTTCATAGTTACTGAAGAATGTCCTGTTCTGATTTCCTTCTATAATTGATTGCCTTGAAATTGCTTCCTCATCCATGCAATTTGTAAGGATCTTTGTCCCCTTACTTAATGCACTGTCAATCACTCCTTCAAGAATAGACTGACTACAGCCTCTCAGATCGAAAGAAGCCGGAGATTTTATAATATTTTTTATATTATTGTCACCGGTCTTATAATAAAGCATGCTCTTCAGAAGATTATCATCCGAAGCAATAATTATTATGTTCTTTTCTTCCAGAACATTTTCACAGAGGAACTGCTCAGGTGCCTGACTTCTGAAATGAAGAGGAAAGAGACCGTAGGAAATATTCCAAACCACCAGAGCAATTGCAATTCTGATAAGGAACTTTTCATTATTAATCGTATAAAAAGGTACCAGTATAATTACGAGCACCGGAATCATGACCATGAATTCCGCATTGCCAAAGGAAAGAACTGCAAAAATGAATTGAAGAACAATTATTAAAATGTGAATAGTACAGAACTTCTGAGAAACATTGGCCCTGATTCTTCCGGGTACCTTAAAAAAAGCAAGAAGTACAAAAGTTACGGATATAATTCCGGGAATTGCAAATAGAGTGTTATCCTTAACCATATTATAGATATAACCATGGATCTGAATAAAGCTCCTGAGAAGATTAATAAAAGAAAGAAAAAGTCCTTGTAAGGAAATTCCGAGAGTGGCATTTCCCCTGAAAGCTCCAAGAATAAAATACAGCATGTCATGCCAGCCGGTTCCAACTGTGGTCAGAATTACTATCAGATAGACAACAGGCCCCATCATTGAAACCACAAAATAAAGTAGTACAGCTCTTCTTCCTTTTTCAAATAAAAATGCTATTAAAAGACCTGTCCACCAGAAAATATAGATCTGATGAAAAAGAACAGCTAAAGAAGCGTATATACCTGCATGCAATGAAAATCTAACCTTCTTTTCCTTCATGAAATTTACCCAGTTCAATGAGGCAAGCAGGGCAAAAAACAACGGGACAATATATGTTTCATTTTCTGTGGCAAAACGAAGCATGGAGAATGAAAAACCAGTCAAACAGCTAATAAGTACAATCTGTCTTTCACTTATCCCGAACTTGTATAATATCTGTTGTATAACTAACAGGACAAAAAATGCAAATAATGCATTAAGTACCTTCATTGATGAAAGAATATCAATTCCGGCTATTGAAGGCAACCAGGAAAAGACCAGTCCCAGAGAATTGTATAAAAGATGATGTGGCTGAAAGATTTCACCACAATGCTTTATTGAAGCGGCATAATACCAGGCATCAGTGGTAGATAATCCCGATGGGAAAAGAAGATAGATACATAAAATAATAACTATCGAAATTCTCGATAACCAATGCCCTGAAAGCATTATATAATTGCCCTGCAGTGGAATTTTCCAGTGCAATGTTTATACTGCTGCAAGTTTTGTATACGCTTCCGGAGACAATAATTCCTTGAGCTCGGCAGGATTGTTAATCTTAATTTTTACCATCCATCCTTTTCCATAAGGATCCTTGTTTACCACTTCAGGTGATTCTTCAAGAGCCGGATTCACTTCTAGAATTTCACCGCTAACAGGCATGAACATATCGGAGACAGTTTTTACGGCCTCGATAGTACCGAACACTTCTTCTTTCTTCAATGTTTCTCCAACTGTTTCGATTTCTATGAAAACGACATCACCGAGCTCACCCTGGGCAAAATCAGTTACTCCGACATAACCGAAGCTTTCTTCAACCCGAAGCCACTCATGGTCTTTTGTGTACAATAAATTCTGCGGAACATTCATATTGAGATGGTATTAGATAATTATTTGAAATCATTACTGCCGTCTTTCAGGTAAACCAAAAATAAACTTTTTTTTGTTTATCAAAGGTGATAAATGCCTTTTTTTGATTTTTGTAATAATATCAATTCTTCAGGATTAATGTATAGCCTTATTAGTCCTGGAAGAACCCTTAACAACCATTTCTGTCTTAATTACAATTGTCTGGGATGGGAGGTCATCTTTCTTTTCAATACGATTGATAAGAAGCTTTACTGCTTCTCTTCCTATCTGGTATCCATGTTGTTCAACTGATGACAAAGTGGGGCAGGTTATGTCAGATATCATCCCGTTGGTAAAACCGACTACTGATACATCCTCAGGAACATCGAAACCACACTCTTTTATCATTTTCATGGCTTCTATTGCAGTAAGGTCATTTACTGCAAATATTCCATCGGGTCTTATTGCTCGTTTCATTAATAAAGGGACTACTGTACTTGCTTCTTCCTTGGAATCGCATTTGATTATGTTTCCCTCCTCTACCGGTCTGTCAAAGAATTTTAAAGCTCTAACATAACCATCTTTTCTGCTCTTCCCAATCTGGAGATTCTGGGGCCCGGACAAATGAACAATATTTTTACATCCGGAAGAAATCAAATGTTTTACCGCATCAAATGCACCAACCTCATCATCCACCACTACTCTGTCAGTATCGAGATCATTGCATATCCTGTCGAAGAAAACCAATGGAATCCCATTATCCCGAATCTTCCTGAAATGTCTGAAATCCTCCGTAACTTTTGTAACCGATATTAGTATTCCGTCAACGCGGCTTGACAGTAAAGCATCAACTGATTTGACTTCCCTTTCGTACGATTCGTTTGATTGGCAGAACATTACATGATATCCCGAATCATAGGCCAGATCCTCAATTCCACTGATTACCGTAGAAAAGAAATAATGGACTATTTCAGGAACAATAACTCCTATTGTCTTTGTATGTCCGCTTTTAAGACTGAGAGCTATCGGATCGGGTTTATAGTTCCATTTTTCTACCAGCTCACGTACTGCCTTCTTTGTTATAGGGCTTATATCGGGCTGATCTTTCAGTGCTTTTGAGACTGTTGATGGAGATATACCCAATTCTTTTGCTATGTCTTTTAAGGTAACCTGTCCTTTGTTCATTTTTTCTGGTTCAGATTTTATCCCTCTTCCCGAAATATAACGAAATATTATGACTCTCGCAAAAATCTTATTAATAGCAACTTGGATTAACCTGATTGCATTTTATTTAAAAGCTCATATTGTTCAGCAGTAAACCTTGTATTAATATTATAATTAAAGTATCAAATCGCAAATTAAGATAGTTAATGTCCTAACAGAAACTATGCCAATGTTTGATTTTGAGAAGATTTTTATTTTGCAGACCCTGTGGTAAATAAAATTATAATGCCAAAAGATTTTCAGCAGTAATAAGTATCTCAATTGATTGAAGGATTTTTAAGAACATTCCTTCCGAATAATTATCACCTGCTGTACTTAGAGAACTAATACTTTAATAATTACTCTCTCTGCTAAAGAAAAAACTGGGCCTTTTAGGAACCTTTTCTGTTACTGAATCTAAAAATAAAATAACAAATTAATTAAATAATAAGGCAAAAGACACATGGAACATTCATTTCAAACGATTGCGCTACTTTATGTTAACTAGTTGAACTTTAGTGCTTTCGATTAGCTAAAGATGTTTTCTTTTAATATATTTGTATGATACATAACTTAAATTGTATTTTCCAATAATTTCTTTTCAGTAAACTACCAGGTATTTAAATCTATGATCTATGAAAAAACAAATTTTAACGACGCTCTTTTTGCTTTTTCTTGGAATCTGTCTTTCCGGAGCAATACAAGCTCAGGCGATCAAGGTTTCAGGTACAGTAACTGACGCTTCAGATGGTTCACGCTTGATTGGTGTCACAATCCAGGAAAAGGGAACCACAAATGGTATCATAACAGATGGGAGTGGTAATTATAGTTTAATGGTTGCTCCTACTTCCACTCTGGTAATCTCATATATGGGTTACACCACACAGGAAATTCCGGTTGGTGGGAGAACCTCAATAAATGTTCAACTGACTCTCAGTACCACAAAACTTGGTGAGGTGGTGGTGATCGGTTATGGTACAGTAAAAAAATCCGATGCAACAGGATCTGTTGTCGCTGTAAGCGCGAAAGATTTTAACAAGGGGGCTATTACCTCACCACAGGATTTATTGGTTGGTAAAAGTTCAGGCGTGGTAATTACCGATGCAGGTGGTGCACCAGGTGCTGGAGCAACTATTCGTATCCGCGGGGGTTCTTCGTTGAATGCTTCAAATGATCCTCTTATAATAGTAGATGGCGTTCCTATAAGCAACCTTAATGTTTCAGGAAGTTCAAACTTCCTTTCATTTATTAACCCTAACGATATTGAGACCTTTACCGTATTGAAGGATGCTTCTGCAGCCGCAATCTATGGTTCAAGAGCTTCAAACGGGGTAATACTAATTACAACAAAAAGAGGAAAAGCCGGAAGCAAAATGAGTATCACCTATGATGGAAATACTTCTATAGCCACCGCCATTAAATTTGTGGATGTATATTCAGGCGATCAGATAAGGCAGATTGCCCTGGATCATGTTGATATGTATGGTGCTGAAAGCTTAACTAAGCTGGGAACTTCGAACACAAACTGGCAAAAAGAGATCTTCCGCAATGCTTTATCTCAGGATCACAATCTCAGTGTATCAGGCTCTTATAAAACACTTCCATACAGGGTATCAATAGGATACACCGGTCAGAATGGTATTTTAAAAAATACCGATATGAATAGGCTTACCGGTTCAATAGGTCTTGATCCTACATTCCTGAAGGATAATTTAAAAGTTAATTTAAATGCCAAAGGGATGACTTCCAACAATAATTTTGGTGATGCGGGAGCAATAGGTTCAGCTGTCAATATGGATCCTACCCAGGTGGTAATGGACGGGAATGCTCTTTCCGACGGTTATTACCAATGGAGCAATTATGGTGCAAATCTTGGCACACCAAATCCTGTGGAGCAGCTTATGGCTGTCGATAATAGATCAGTTGTCAACAGATTCATCGGAAACATCCAGTTAGATCTAAAGATCCCATTTGTGCCCGGACTTGAGGCAAATCTGAATTTAGCAACTGATTATACTAAAGGGACAGGGCATAACAATCTTCCAGCAACTGCTCCTTCAGTACTAACATCTCCTCTTTACGGTAGATTGGATAATTATAATAGTAAGAACTCCAGCAAACTTCTTGATTTCTATCTGAATTATACAAAAGATCTGTCGGGTATCAAAAGTAAGATTGAGGTTACTGCAGGATATTCCTGGAGTCAACTTAAACATGATAGTTTTAACTATCAAAGAGGAATTGTAGACGACGCCCATCCTTATCAAAAAACTGATAGTACATACCATGCTCCTGTTATTCTGAGGCTAGTTTCATTCTTTGGCCGTGCAAATTACACCCTCATGGATAAGTACCTGCTTACTTTTACACTCCGCGATGACGGTTCCTCACGTTTTTATGATGGCTATTCAAGTTCACCTACACCTAACCAGTGGGGATTATTCCCCTCAGCAGCTCTGGCCTGGAAAATAAAAGAAGAGTCATTCCTTAAAAATGTTGATCCGGTTTCTGATTTAAAACTGAGACTGGGATGGGGAATTACCGGACAGCAGGATATTGGAAGTGATTTTCCGGCACAGGCAATTTACACTGTGTCTTCAGCCGGATCTTATTATCCTATTGGTGGTGTATACCTTCCTACATTACGTCCAAGTGCCTATGATGGCAATATAAAATGGGAACAGACAAAAACCCAGAACCTGGGATTGGATTTC
Source organism: Bacteroidales bacterium UBA1797 (assembly GCA_002319885.1). Classification (GTDB taxonomy): domain Bacteria; phylum Bacteroidota; class Bacteroidia; order Bacteroidales; family VadinHA17; genus LD21. The sequence continues at coordinate 33,338 of DCFT01000238.1, read as the reverse complement.
GGATTCCTGAAAGACCGTATTACTGGATCATTCGACGTTTATAAACGTGTTACCACAAATCTTCTGAACACCGTCACAATTCCAAGTGGAAGTAATTTTTCCAATACTTTGTTCACAAACGTAGGTAGTTTGGAAAATAAAGGTGTAGAAGCATCATTAAATCTTACACCGATTTCAAAAAAAGATATGTCTCTGACTATTGGATTCAACTTAACTTACAATGCTAACAAAATTCTCAAGTTGCTCATAACTGATGATCCTAATTTTATAGGAGTACTTTATGGTGATGCTTTCACAGGTCAGAAGCAGGTAACAAGAGTTGGTTATCCTGCATACTCCTACTTCCTGAATAAACAGGTGTATGATGCAAATGGTGATCCGATCGAGGGTTTATATGTTGATCTTTCAGGACAGGGAGGGACAGTGAACGGTAATAATGCCGACAAATATATATACCATAATCCGGCTCCTGATTATTTGATTGGCTTTTCCGCACGTTTTTCCTACAAAAACCTTGATATTTCTGCTTCAGCACGCGCAAGTATAGGGAACTATGTATATAATCAGGTTGCTGCCGGCGCCTCTTATGATCAGTTATATCAGATTGGATATTTTAAAAATTTCCCGACATTCCTGAGTGATACGAAATTCGTAAAACGACAGTTTACCAGTGATTATTTTGTCAGCAATGCTTCATTCTTAAAACTGGATAATCTTAGTGCAGGCTATAGATTCGATAACATAGTGAATAAATTGAGCGCACGGGTCAGCCTTACAGTGCAAAACCTTATGACAATCACAAAGTACAAGGGTATTGACCCTGAGGTTCCGGGTGGTATTGACAACAATTTCTATCCACGACCGCGGACATATATGCTTGGAATAAGCCTTTCTTACTAATATTCAAATAATATATATATGAATAAAAAGATTTTAATACTAGGAGTTGTTCTTTCAGCTGTGATGATTGTATCATGCGTGAAAGACCTTATTGTGAATCCAAATGATCCGAATATAATAATGTCTGGAAACTTAGGGAGTGATCCTATATACATGAAGGAGGCTCTCGGGAAAATTTATGCCAGTTTTATAATCAGCGGACAAGGGGCAAATGGAGGAGCCGATATAAGCTCTTCTGATGATAACTTCTTTACCACCACGAGGGCTCTCTGGAATTGCCAGGAAATAACTACTGATGAAGCAATTTGCGGCTGGACAGATGTTGGTATAAATGATTTAAATACACAAACATGGAGTAAAACTAATCCTTTTCTGACTGCGCTTTATCAGAGATTAAGTCTTAGTGTGACTTATGCAAATGATTTTATCAGAAAGACCAACGGAAGCACAGATGCCACCATTCAACAATATAATGCGGAAGCCAGGTTTCTGAGGGCATTAGCTTACACCTGGGATATGGATTTATTCGGGAATCCTCCATTTACTACTGATGCTGATATTGTTGGGAAATTCTTCCCGAAGCAAATTCAGAGAGTGCAGTTGTTTAATTATGTAGTGTCTGAACTGCATGGCATTGAAAACAAACTCGGGGCTCCCAAATTCTCATATCCAGAGGCTGATCAGGCTGCATGCTGGATGCTACTGGCAAGAGTATATCTGAATGCTGAAGTATTCACAGGGACTGCAAAATGGGATAGCTGCAAAATCTATTGCGACAAAGTGATCAACAGCGGAGTTTACTCCCTGGCTACCAACTACAGACAGAATTTCAGCGCTGATAATGATGGTGACCACAACCCGGAGATGATTTTTGCATGGGCCCAGGACGGTATTAATACACAGGGCTATGTTGGTAGTACATTTATCATTGAGTCGTGCAGCGATCCTGTGTATATCAAAGCAGAAAGATTTCATGGCCTTACCTCAAATACCAACTGGAATGGGAACAGAAGCAGAATTCAATTTATGAATGTTTTGGTTGATACACTGGCTACATATGGCAATGTTCGTATTCCAACCAGCGATTCAACTTTTTCTCAATGCAAAGACAAACGGGTCTATATGAAGACCAAAAAAAGCATGAATATCCCAAGCTCTTCATCTAGTGGTGATTATGGTATTGGAGTTTATAAGTTTACTGCAAAAAATACCGATGGCAGTCAGGCTGCTGATTATAATCCGGCCTATGCCAGCACAGATTTTCCCGTTTTCCGTTATGCCGATGCACTTTTAATGAGAGCTGAATCATTACACAGGCTTGGAGACGATGCCAGCGCTGTAATTGATGTAAATGCTGTCAGAACACGGGCATATGGAAACACATCAGGCAATATCACAGCCGCTCAGCTTACTGATCAGTTTTTACTTGATGAGAGAGGCCGTGAATTTTACTATGAAGCTCAAAGACGCACTGATCTTGTTCGATTCGGTAAATTTACTGACGGGAACTATAACTGGCAATGGAAAGGTGGCACATTTAATGGCTCAAATACTGACAGCCATCTTAATATCTTTCCAATTCCGGGAGACGAAGTATCTGCAAATCCAAATATTCATCAGAATACCGGTTATTAATTTATAAAACTCGACTCTCATGAAAAAATTAATATTTTACATAACAATTCTTGGCTTTTTGCTCAACGCCTGTAAGAAGGATGAGACAAAAGTCGTGATACTCGCAAATCCAATTCCGCCAACGTTAGAGTCCTTACCCGATCTTACCCTTCTAAGAGCCAATGGGATGGATACTCTGGTTTTTGTTGGCACTCCTGTTGATCCTGGCTTCCAGGCATCAGCAACTTATTTTCTTGAAGCTTGTGCAACAGGAAATAACTTTAAAGATTCAATATTAGTGGTTTCAGGCATACAGGATGCTAAATTGAAAATCACTGTAAGCGCTCTTAACGGGATTCTGCTTCAGAAATTCCCTGCTGATGTGGCCTCATCCATTGATTTTAGAATAAGATCTGTTTTATCAGTAGATGCCGGGACCGGAGTAATACCCATGATTTATGCTTCTGATCCAGTAACAGCTGATGTTACCATTTACGGTTTACCACGACTGGATTTGATTAACTCAGGTATTACACAAAAGATCGAATCAGCTTTGGGTGATGGAAATTATATTGGTTATGTGAACCTGGATGCTACAAAACCGTTTACTCTTAAGGACCCGGATGCCAATATCACATATGGAACCAATGGTACGGCACTTGCTGTTAATGGTGCCGCATTTACAGTGGCAGCTAATGGATGGTATCAATTGATTGCTGATACCAAGGCTCTTACTTACTCCGATAAACCTTATAATATTGGTCTGATCGGGGATGCTACTCCAAACGGGTGGAATGCCCCTGATTCAAAGATGGCTTACGATGATAAAACAGGCTCCTGGTTTATTACGATAACTCTAATTGATGGTTCTGTTAAATTCAGAATGAATGATGCATGGGATCAGGGTATCAATCTGGGACTCGGTACAGGATATTCACTGGATAATCTGTATAATAGTGGCTCAAGTTCAAATATTCCTGTTACAGCCGGGAACTACACAGTCAGACTTTACATCAACACCACTCCTTACAGATGTACTTTTACAAAAAACTAGTAATTACTATAAAAGAAATTATTTATGAAAAAATTAACCTTATATAGATTCCTGGCTGTTCTTGTTACTGCAACAATCTTTTTTGCCTCCTGTAAAAAAGAACAGTCGAATGTCAGATTAGACCCGAAGCTTGCTACATCTCAGGTGATAAATGTTAGTTCCGACTCTGCAACTGTTGTAGGTTTTGTAGTTGCTGCCGGTGATGGTTTTTCTGAAAGAGGTGTTTGCTACAATACCCAGACTGAGCCTACAACTTCTGACTCTAAAGTAATATACAGCGATCAGGTAACCAAAGCTACATTTGCCGTTAAGTTGACGGAACTTGCATATGCCACCAAATATTATGCACGTGCTTATGCAATAAATTCAAATGGTACAATCTATGGTGATGAAGTTACATTTACCACTTTACCCGTTGTACCTACACTTACTACAGCCACAATTACTTCTATAACCGGCAATTCAGCTGCTGGTGGAGGTAATGTTACTGTTAGCGGAGGCGCTGATGTTACCGTCCGCGGTATTTGTTTTGGCAAAAATCACAACCCCTCAGTTACTGGTACCAAGACAACCGATGGGAAAGGCACCGGAGCTTTCGTAAGTTCACTTACAGAGTTAAAAGGTAATAGTGTTTATTATGTGCGTGCCTATGCTACAAACAGCGCCGGTACCGGATACGGTCCGGAAGTAACTTTCACAACGCTCGTAGATTTACCTGTTGTAACAACAACTGCTCTAACTGAAATAACTAAGGTCAGTGCCGTGTCGGGTGGTGAGGTTACTTATGATGGTGGTGGTACTGTAACAGCAAGGGGACTTGCATTGAGCACTACTGCAAATCCCACTATTGATGGCAGTATAATTGATGGTGGTTCAGGTTTGGGTGCTTTTGTAAGCAATTTAACCGGATTAGTATTAAACACCAGCTACCATGTCAGGGCTTATGCAACAAACAGTGCCGGCACTGCTTATGGATCAGATATCTCATTTACCACATTAGCTGACATTACCAAATTCTGGGTAGTGGGTGATTACAACGGATGGGATAACAGTGACAATGCAAAATATATTATATCAACAGCCACAAGCAGTGGTGCTGCAGAAGGATATGTGTATCTCACTACCGGTGCTATTAAACTTACAACGGACCATAGTTGGGACAGTTCACACACATTTGGTGATGATGGTTCGGGAGGATTAACGAATCCCGGAGACAATATTCCCGTTACTACCGCCGGGTACTATCTGATTAAAGCCAACCTAAGTAATATGACTTACTCTTTAACGCTGACCGTTTGGGGTGTCATGGGTGATTATAATGGTTGGTCCTCCCAAACAGATATGACTTATAATCCTTCAACACTCACCTTTAGTCTGGCATTGCATCTGACGAGCGGTGGTGCATTTAAATTCAGAGGTACTTCCGACTGGAGTATAAATTATGGCAGTACTGCTGCTGATGGCACAACATTAAATGCCGGTGGTGATAATATCCCTGTTACTGTTACTGCTGACTACGCTCTTACCCTTGACCTAAGTCATCCAAATCAATATACATATAGTGCAAACATTTGGAGCCTTATTGGTGATTTTAATGGTTGGGGTGGTGACCAGGTTATGACATGGGATGCAACTAATCAGGTTTTCACAGCTACTATTGACGCATCAGCAGCAGGTGCATTCAAATTCAGAGCTAATAGTGCCTGGACCATTAATCTGGGTGGTGATATTAATGCTCTAACTGCCGGTGGTGATAATATTCCAATTTCAGCTGCAGGAAATTATACAATTACTTTAGATCCATGGGGATTGAAAGCTACTATTACCAAGAACTAGACAGATTTCGGAATTAAGTAGAATAAAAAAGTGTAAAACTATTTAAAGAGGCTGTCTGATTTATGGCAGCCTCTTAACTTTAAGCTGATTTACAAAATGTTACAGTGATTACTTACAATAATGGATACCTGATGAAAAAGTTGATTATTATTATTTGTTTTTCCTGTATTTCCGGATTATTGTTTGGACAAATGGTAACTACAGATCCTGCAGTTCCCACACCAGGAACTCTGATAAAGATCTTTTATGATAGTTCCAAAGATGCCGGGGAATTGCATAATTACACTGGTGACCTTTATGCACATACAGGGGTCACGCTTCTTGGAATTCCCTGGCAAAAAGTAATAGGTACATGGGCCAACAACTCAACCCAGCCTAAGTTGACTTACCTGGGAAACTATCGCTATGAACTCGATATTACTCCGGATATTAAAACATTCTATTCTCTTACATCTTCCGATATTGTGACAAAAATCTGCCTGGTTATCCGTAATTCGGCTTCAGATCAACAAACACGACCCGATATTTTTATTGATGTTTTTCAGGTGGGATTAAATGTGACATTTACTCTTCCGGTTAAATCTTCTTTTGTTACTGATATCAATAAGCAAATAATAATCAAGGCTTCTGCAACATTCGCAGATTCGGTTTCATTATATATTAATAATAACTTTATTAAATCCGGGGCAACGGCTATTCTTGTCACCGATACAATACTGCCTGATCAGTATGGTGAATTCTGGGTTAAAGCTGTTGCATGGAAAAAGCCTTCTTTTTCTGCCGACTCATTCTTCTATTATGTCAGGAAACCATTAGTAACTGAAGCCTTGCCTGCCGGATTGAATGATGGAATAAACTATCTGAGCAATACTTCAGTGGCGCTTGTTTTGCATGCACCCTATAAAAACTATGTGTTTGCCACTGGCGATTTCACAGGTTGGCTTGCCCGTGAAAAAGGCTATATGAAAAGAACTCCCGATGGAGAGAGATACTGGATTCAGATAGACGGACTGACGCCAGGAAAAGAGTACAGGTTTCAGTATCTTGTCGATAGTGCACTCTATATTGGTGAACCATATTGTGACAAGGTTCTTGATCCGGATAACGATCAGTTTATTACTGCTGCTACTTATCCCAATCTGATCCAATATCCGAAAGACACGGCATCAGGCATTGTATCTGTTCTCCAGACAGCCCAGGTGCCGTATTCATGGAAAACTGCCAACTTTGTCCCTCCTGACAAATCAAATCTTATAATCTACGAGTTGCTGGTACGCGATTTTACTGCAAATCACGACTATAAAACTCTTATCGATACACTGGGCTATCTTGTTAACCTTGGAATAAATGCTATCGAACTGATGCCCATAAATGAATTTGAAGGTAACATAAGCTGGGGATACAATCCTTCATTTTATTTTGCCCCTGATAAATACTATGGCCCAAAAAATGATCTTAAAGCATTTATTGACAGTTGTCACAGCCGTGGAATAGCAGTAATAATGGACATGGTGTTAAACCATTGCTATGAACAGTCTCCTTTTGTTCAGCTTTATCTCGATCATATTGGTTCAGATCAAATCTACATGAAGATTCCCAATCCTTGGTTCAATGCACAATCACCTAATCCTGTATATAAATTTGGCGCCGACTTCAATCATGAAAGTATTTCTACGCAGCAACTTGTCGACAGGGTTAATGCTTACTGGCTTACAGAATATAAAATCGATGGATTCCGCTTTGATTTTACAAAAGGATTTACAAATACTCCGGGAGAGGGTACCGCCTATGATCCCTCACGAATTGCCATTCTGGAAAGAATGGCTTCCAAAATCTGGAACACTAAATCCAACGCTTATGTCATACTTGAACATTTTACAGCAAATAGTGAAGAAGAGGAATTGGCCAATTATGGAATGCTGATTTGGGGAAATAATAATTACAATTATGCGGAAGCGGCAATGGGTTATTCATCGGATCTCTCAGCCGTCAGCGCTCAGGGTCTGGATTGGACTGTTCCCAATCTTGTAAGCTATATGGAAAGCCATGATGAAGAACGAATCATGTACAAAACAATTACTTACGGAGCTTCATCGGGCAATTACAATACCCGGAACCTTAAGACAGCGTTGAAAAGGATGGAGCTTGATGCTCTCTTTCTTCTCACTGTGCCTGGCCCTAAAATGATATGGCAATTTGGTGAGCTTGGTTACGATATTTCTATTGATTCAGGCGGAAGGACAGGCGTAAAACCAATAAAATGGAATTATTTCTCTGATCCGGATCGTCACAGATTATTTATTATCTATAAACTCCTTAATGACCTCAGGAATACACAACCCGTATTTGGAACAAGAAGTTATTCCTACTCATTTGATACTCCAATGAAAAGTCTTCAGTTGATTCATTCCTCAATGGATGTCAATGTTCTCGGCAATTTCGGAATCACTGAGTCGTCAATAACGCCATTTTTCCCACAACCCGGATATTGGTACGAATATTTTACAGGCGACTCAATCAATGTTCTGAATGTAACCGATCAAATAAGTCTTCAGCCTGGGGAGTACAGACTTTACACATCTAAAAAACTTGCTTCTCCAGTTACGCTATTGGGTATTAATGATATTAAAATGTCAGAAAAAGATCACTTTGTGTCAGTATATCCAAATCCTTCCTCTGCGAAATTCAATTTTGTAATTGACAACGCCAATCCTACTCCTCTCTCAATTTCAATATACGATATGAGCGGGAAGATAATAAGACAGCTTAAAGCAAGTGTTTCAGCCAATGCGATTCAATCACTGGAATGGGATGGAAAAACAGCTGACGGTAGTTCAGCCCCCGGAGGAATATATTTTGTTCAGGTCAGAACATCAATAAAAAGCGAAACTGTAAAGATTATTAAAGAATAACAATTCATTTCTTCTTAAGGACAACTGCGGTAAGAGGCTTAAGATTCAGTTCTATTGTGCGATTATTACTGATTGCGCTTTTATTGTTCGGTGATAGAAGATCCATATATTCTCCATCATGTTTAACCGGCACTTTGACAGGCTGAGATTTAAAAGAGCTGTTAAAAACAGCCACTATCTCGTCATCCTTATCTGCGCGGCTATAAGCAAGCAACATATTCTGATCGTCTGCAAGAATGAAAGATAGATTGCCATAAACAAGTACCGGATTCTCTTTCCTCATTTTGCATAGTTTAGCATAAAATGAAAACAAAGCTGTATCAGGGCTGACCTTATCAACCTGGCGGCTTTTTGCCGGGTCATATGCAGCACGTTCATCTTCGTATTTGATATCGCCCCATACCAAAGGTTTGCGGCAATCAGGATCATCAGCTCCCCACATTCCCACTTCTTCACCATTCCATATCTGAGGTGATCCGATAAATGTAAACTGATGAATTAAGAGCATGATCTGCTCCTTCCTTGTCTGTTCATCCGGCTTATTTATCTTATAATCAGGATTATCTTTAGGGTTAGCCCTATCCTTATACAATGTTTTGTTATACAGCGATGTTGACAGACGGGGTGAATCGTGCGTAGATGCTACATTCATCATTGCCTGAAGATTGTCCGGATGTATATCTTTATCAATCTGGTTAATCTGGTTTACAAATTCAGAAGGTTTCAGAACAGGTTCTGCCTGTCCGAATAATCCCCTTGCGATCCTGTACCACCTGTAATTCATCACTGCGTCAAATTGGTCACCTTTCAGGTATACTGCAGGATCCATAAGTTTATCAGGCCATTTCAGGAACCAGATCTCTCCAACGAGGTATGCTTCGGGATTAACCGATCTGACAACCTTCCGGTATTCACGCCAGAATCCCATAGGTATTTCACCTGCCACATCCAGACGGAATCCGTCCACTCCATCTGAAGGGTTCCCGTCACCGTCGGGATCGAGCCATCTCTTTGTGACATCAAAAATATGCTGTTTCAAAGATTCAGAATGTAGGTTTCCTTCAAATGGCATTGTCTTATTACCTGCTGGCACAATATCCTTTTTGAATACAGGCATCCATGGATTATTACCTCCCCATCCTTCATAGGCAAATTCATCTTTTTTGGTTGTCGGATCATCAAAATGACTTATAATATACCAATCAACATACTTAGATTCTTTCCCTTTCTTCCTGATATCGTTCAATGCCCAGAATGTTTTGCCTGTGTGATTCCAAGAATAATCCATTATGACTCGTATGCCTCTTTTGTGAAATTCTTTAATAACCTTCAGAAAGAGTAAATCAGCCGAGGTCCATTTCCAGGTTGCCGGGTTATCGTGAATCTCTGAATCAATTAACACAGCATCACCTTTTGGGTCGGGACCAAAGTTCCTGTCTATATGAGCATAGTTTCGTGCGTCATACTTATGCAATGAGGGTGAATCATTAAGCGGATTAAAATATATCGCGGTTACTCCAAGAGACTGTATATAATCCATTTCATCCAGCACACCCTGTAAATCACCGCCATAACGGCGGGCCTGGATCTTAGAATGGAAATCTATAGCCTTAACACTGTCAAGCCACGGTTCATGAGAATACCAGTCGTGCCCCCAGGGAGTTATCTTCCATTTTGATGGCAGTTTGCCGGGATATGCACCATACATATCTGCAGGAGTCGGATCATTGGAAGGATCGCCATTGCGAAACCTCTCTACAAAGATCTGATACCAGATTGCCTCCTTCGCCCATACAGGAACCGAAGCAAGAGATTTATCAACCGGAGTTATTTTTTTGTTTTGCATTGATCCGCATCCAAAAAGAAGTAAACCAATTACATTCAATATTAAATACATAGATTTTACTGAACGCATGATATCTACTATATTATTTACAATTAGGAATATCCTCTTCTTTTGATTTTTGAAAATAAAATCCATTTATACTATAAGGAGCTAAGAATCATCTGGATTTTCTCTGTGTAGCTCTGTGCCTCTCTGTGAAACTCCGTGTAAGTTCTTGAATTTTAGTTACACAGAGAGACACAGAGAAGCACAGAGGGACACAGAATTGCTAAAAATTCAGATGATTTCTTTAACTTCATACTTTCATCTTCTGTAATCTATTTTACTAAAACTTTGAATCCCCATGGCTCGAACTTCAGCGAATCGGTTAAAGGGAGAACAGTTTTTATCTCACCAAAATAATCAGTATATTCCCCATTAAGGTTTCCGGGCAGACTTTTCAGAGCTATACTTTTCTTAGTGAGATTCAGCAGGACTACTACCCTGTTTTCATCTTTCTCCCTGTAAAACGCATAGATAGAACTGTCTTGCTTTGTAGAGATTCTGACCATCGGTCCACCGGCATCACCGTTCCAGAGAGCCTTATTTTTATGTTTAAGACTGATAAGATTCCTGTAAAATCCTGTCATATTGCAGGTATCCCATTTTATTGTATCCCTTACAAAGAACTTTAACCGCTTATTAAGGCAATCTTCCTGTCCGCTATATAGTAATGGTACTCCCTGCGCCGTAAAGATAAGTGCAGCTAATGGCTTCTGTGCCTCACCCATAAGTGAATCGATCGTTCCTTCCCATGTATTCTGATCATGGTTTGTCAGGAACTGAAGTCTGTAAACATTATTTGGATAAATCTTCCATTCCTTATTATAATATTTTACGAGTTTTCCCACACTTTCTTTACCTTGAGCTATACCAACCATAAGATGATACAATTCCCAGGCATAGTTCATATCAAATCCTTTTTCAAGATAATCGACAGGTTGCTCAATCTCACCTATCAACATAACGGGTCTGATAGCAGTGAGTTCGGTCCGTGCTCTTTCCCAGAACTCCTTAGGCGTATTATTCGGATGATCAATACGAAACCCGTCAACTCCCATATTTACCCAGAATTTAAGTGCATCAATCATGTAATTCTGAAGCCCCATTTTAGACCAGTCAAGCTGAATTACATCTGTCCAGTCAAATCCGATTGGCGGGGTAAAATTTCCTTTGGCATCTCTTACATACCAGTCGGGATGTTCCACGGTAAGCTTATTGTCCCATGATGTATGATTCGGCACCCAGTCTATGATTACTTTCATGCCGGCTTCATGCGCCTCATCAAGCATCGTTTTAAAATCTTCAAGTGTACCGAAAGCAGGATTTACATTCAAATAATCCTTTACTGAATAGTAACTGCCCAATTCTCCCTTTTTATTTTTATCGCCAATAGGGAATGTCGGCATAAACCATAAAACATCAACCCCAAGCGATTTCAGTCTTGGAATATGTTTGTCAAAAGCGTTAAAAGTCCCTTCAGGAGTATATTGCCTGACGTTAACTTCATATAGTACTGAATTTTTTGACCACTCAGGATGCACCACATCGGAAACAAAAGGTTTTATTTCCTTCTTCTTTCCAAAGATCGAACAACCGGTTATTGTCACTGCCAATGCCAGAAACAATACCAGTATACTCAGAGGCAGTTTTTCCATAATTTCAACTATTAAGTTATATTCATTATAATTAATTTCTTTATTCATAAAACCTTATGCAATACTATCTGCTTTCACATTAAGGCAAAGGCTGTTTGAACCCTCTATCTTATATTCTCTGCCTGATACAGAGAGATCCAATTCTTCTCCCGACAGATTATAAATATCAATACTTTCACTGGTTACTCTAACTTCGAACAATATCTCTCTGAAGCGTGCATGAAATGAATAAGATTCCCAGTAAGAAGGTATTTGAGGATGAAGGAACAGCTTTCCATCAAGTATCTTCATTCCTCCGAATCCTTCAACAATAGCAAGCCAGGTTCCAGCCATACTTGTTATATGCAGACCATCTGAGACTTCATTGTTATAATCATCCAGATCAAGTCTTGCAGTTCGCAGGTAAAGCTCGTATGCTTTTTCAATTTTGCCTATCCTCGATGCAATAATTGAATGAATACAGGCAGATAACGATGATTCATGAACAGTTATCGGCTCATAAAAATCATAATTGCGTTTTATTGTTTCAGTATCAAACTGATTTTCAAAAAGGTATATCCCCTGCAAAACATCAGCCTGTTTTATATAACACGATCTTAAAATCCTGTCCCAGGACCAATGCTGGTTAATTGGCCTTTCATCAGACGGGATAATACTTGCAGGATTTATTTCTTTATCCAGGAATCCATCCTGCTGAAGGAAAATTCCTCTTGAGTTGTCAAAAGGCAAATGCATTAGTTTAATCAGCTCTTCCCATCTTGAAGTCTCTTCAGAAAAGTTAAATTTAGTTTTCTTATAAATATCAGAAAGTTTATCGGGGTTTTCTTTTGCGAGTATTCTAAGATTTTTCAGGGTATAAGATAATGTCCATATGGCTAATGTGTTTGTGTACCAGTTATTATTAACATTATTCTCATACTCATTGGGTCCGGTCACCCCCAGTATCACATACTTTTTAAGGTTTTCCGAGAATGATGCACGCTGGCTCCAGAATCGCGATATACCTATTAATACTTCCAGTCCGTAATCTGCCATATATTCCTCATCACCGGTGTGTCTGATGTAGTTAAATACAGCAAAAGCTATAGCGCCATTTCTATGAATTTCTTCGAAAGTTATCTCCCATTCATTGTGACACTCCTCTCCGTTCATTGTTACCATCGGATATAGAGCAGCTCCGTTTTTGAAGCCCAGCTTCTCAGCATTGGCAATACTTTTTTCAAGATGCTTATACCGGTAGAGCAACAGGTTTTTACCGACATTCTTTTCAGCTGTCTTAAGAAAGAAAGGCAAACCAAAAGCCTCTGTATCCCAGTATGTGCTACCTCCATATTTCTCGCCGGTAAATCCCTTTGGGCCGATATTCAGTCGTGAATCTTTCCCTGTATAAGTCTGATTGAGCTGGAATATGTTAAACCGTACTGCCTGCTGTGCAGAAATATCTCCTTCAATTTTTACATCAGAGGTTGCCCATATCTTTTCCCATTCCCTGGTGTGACCGGCAAAAAGCCTTGCATATCCTTTTTCTTTTGCATCTCCGAGCCGGTCATGGGTATCTGTTAACAGATGTTCTTTTTTATTGTTTAAAGAAGAAAGCACGGTAACATATTTATAAAGATCAATTTTTTCACCTTTTCTTACATCGAGTAAGACAGTAGCTGCTACATATTTCTCCCTTATGGTGTTATCAGGCATGACAGTGATCACCTCTTCATCCTTTAAAAACTCAAAAATCATTCCGGTAGCAACATGAAAATCAGTTTTCAATGTCCTGGTAACAAGGACTCCCATATTTCCATTAATCTCTTTGCTGATTTCCTCCCAGAATTTTTCGTCATAATTTGAATCTTCATTTTTTACATCGCCATCAATATAGACCGTAAATCCGAGCTTACCATCAAAATCTTCTGATGTAACAGAATACCTGATAATTCCAAGATCAGGTTCTTCCATACTGAGAAATCTGCGGCTGTTGACCGTTATGGTTTTATCTCCTGATATTACAACTGCGAAGGATCTTTCAAGATAACCTTCCTTCATATTGAGAATCCTGGTGAAGGATTTAATTTCTGATTTTGCCAGGTCAACGGGTTCGCCATCACCAGTAATATCAATACCGATCCAGTTTGGAGCATTCAGAACTTTCGCAAAATATTCAGGATACCCGTTTTTCCACCACCCTACTCTGGTTTTATCGGGGTAGTATACTCCTGCGATATAACTTCCCTGCAGGCTGTCTCCTGAATAATGCTCCTCAAAATTGGCTCTTTGTCCCATATAGCCATTCCCAATCGAAAAGATGCTTTCCGACTCTTTCATCCTCCCTGGATGGAATCCCTCTTCGATAATCTGCCAGGCATCCTTTTTATAAAAACTATTCATTAGCAAATATTTTTTTCTATAGTTAAAAGTTTTGTAAGGTTCATCTCATTTAGTCCTTTAATTACAAGTTGAGCATCTGTAAGGATTTTCGGTGATCCAATACCGATACACATCATTCCTGCATTTATAGCAGCTTGTACACCGGCAACTGCATCTTCGAACACAACGCAGTTTCCGGGATTTACTCCCAACATCTCAGCAGCTTTGAGAAATACTTCCGGATCGGGTTTTGCTTTTTTCACATTGTTCCCATCTGCCACAGCATCAAAAAGGTTCAGGATACCTACCCTTTCAAGGATCATTGGAGTATTTTTGCTTGCTGACCCGACTGCTACCCGGATATTTGCATTCCGGAGTTCCTCAATGAACATGAGACATCCGGGTAGAATCTCATCGGGTGTCATTTTGCTGATATATTCTTTATACCATTTGTTCTTCAGGGTGGCATATTCAAGTTTCAGGTTATCGTCTGGTTTCCTGTTTCCTATCTCAAGAATTATATCCAGTGAAGTCATACGGCTTACGCCTTTCAACTGTTCATTATCTTCTTCCGTAAAATTAATTCCTAGCTGATCGGCCAGTCTTTTCCAGGCGAGAAAGTGATATTTGGCAGTATCAACAAGTACTCCATCGAGATCAAAAATACATGCAGATATATGCATCACGCTATTATTGATTTGGTCTCATCTACATCCTTTACAAAAAGAATCAGCACTGCTGCAATAAACATTGAAATGCCACCTGCTACGAGAGCATAAATACTCTCGCCTCCAAATATATCACGTACAAAGAAACCAAGGATACTGGCTGCAAGTATCTGTGGGATAACTATAAAAAAGTTAAAAATACCCATATAAGTTCCCATTTTGTTTACAGGAAGTGATCCGGTGAGAATTGCATAGGGCATTGCAAGTATACTTGCCCAGGCAAGGCCGATACCCAGCATCGACAATATTAACAAATGTGGTGTATGAAACAGGATAATTGAAATTAGTCCAAGGCCCCCGGCAATAAGGCTCACCGAGTGAGTGATCCTTCTGTTTGTAAGCTTTGCCAGAACAGGGAGAAGAAAAGCAACAACTGCTGCAAAACCATTATAAACACCAAAAAGTATACCTACCCAGTTTGCACCCTGGTTATACAGCTCACTCGTCGGATCTTTTGTACCATAAATATGGCTGGTAACAGCTGATGTTGTGTATATCCACATCGAAAAAAGCGCAAACCATGAAAAGAACTGAACAATAGCCAGCTGTCCCATAGTTTTGGGCATTTTGTACAGATCACTCATAACGGTTACCAATCCACTCTTTGTCTTTCCTCCGGAAACCAACAGACCTGAAATTATCTGGATCAAACCGAAAGTGCCAATTCCAACTGACAGAATATATAATTCCTTTTCAAGTGAATAGATATAGATCAGCAGACTTATTGCCAGACCGAAAAAGATCCAGTAAAACCCTCTTTTCAAAAAAACACCTGAATGGAAAGAGATTTCCGGTTCCGGTTCATAATTACGTGCTGAATTTTCCTGAACCGAGAATTCACTAAGTTCTTCGGGAGAGTATTCTTTCGTTTTGATAATTGTCCAAATAACTGCTGAAATAAATACTGCTCCTCCTATATAAAAGGAAAGTTTAACTGATAATGGTATCAGACCTGCCGGGGCAGTATTCTGAACATGGAACCAGTTTGTAAGTACATATGGAAGAACAGAAGCAATAACTGCGCCTGTTCCAATGAAAAAACTCTGAGTCGCAAAACCGGCTGTTCGTTGTTCCGATGGCAGCATATCACCAACAAATGCTCTGAATGGCTCCATTGATATATTTATCGATGCATCCATAATCCAAAGTGTCCCGGCAGCAACCCAGAGAACTGGAGAATTTGGCATAAAAATCAAAGCAAGTGAGGCCAGGACAGCCCCTGTAAGGAAATATGGACGACGTCGACCCAGCCTGTTCCAGGTGTTGTCACTCATATGCCCGATTATCGGTTGAATAATTAATCCTGTTACAGGTGCTGCGATCCATAGAATCGGGATACTATCAACTTTGGCTCCCAATGTCTCAAAAATCCTGCTTACGTTTGCATTTTGAAGAGCAAATCCAAACTGAATTCCCAGAAATCCAAAACTCATGTTCCAGATCTGCCAGAATGTTAAACGTGGTTTTGATTTTTTCATAAAAAGTATTAAAAGTTAGAATTAACTATAAATCTATGGTTCTCATTCAAAAATAGAAAAAATGGTTTGATAATAGTTAATTATATACTATTTATTTTAAGCGAGATTCATTGATTTTCAGACAGAAAACAGAATTGACTATGTTTCAAACGTTTTCTGAATGGAAGAATTTAATCAATACAAATTAATGTTTAAAGCTACTGGGCAAGTGTAAATTTGAGACTGAATCCAAAGTTAGTATTTGAAGTGGGAAATGTAGTGGCAACAAAGGGATTATTCATAGTACGATCGGCAAAGATCTGGAGATTGAATCTGTCACTGAGAACATAATCGGCAGTTAAACCAAGGGTAAATACTTTCTGACCTACCACTGGCTGATCAACATCTTCTACAAGCTTTCGTGCCAGGGTTTTATCATCGCGGATGGAAAGATCCAACCGAAGGTTGAGATCACTTTTCAGAGCGTGTTGTACACCTCCGGTTTTGAGCACGATCTGAACATTATCAAACCTGTAGCCGGCACCAAATACAAGTTCATTAATCCTTGCATCAGAAACCTGGTTACTGGTCATATTAAGAGATACGGTACGTGACTTTTTCCATTCAAACCTGGTTGTGAGACTGTTTTTCCAGTTCATGTCAATGTTTATCAGAGGACTGAATTGTTCACTTATCGTAACAACATCTATTTCAAACTGTTGAATGAAATTGCTCTGAAGGTCTCTGATATTGTTAATTCCTGATTCATCGTATCGATAATTCAGGTTGGTGTTAAATGATCCGATCTGGTATATGCTTCGATACTGATGTGTTAAGCTGATAGACCTGAATAAACTTTGCACAAAATCAAATTTTGATAATCCGTCAAATGTTATTCTCCAGTTTGGCATCATTTTTAAGGCAGATGGAAATGTTTCGAGACTTACTTTTCTCGGGCTTGTTCTTGTATAAGCAGCAATAAAAGCCGGGATCATTACTTCACTCGATGTTTGTCCGAATCCACTCTTATAAGGGCTTTCAAGTGCCGCTCCTGTACTCGGGTCTACATCAGGATTATAGTTTGGATCTATCTTTTGCCGTTCAGCAGCTCTTCTTTCTGAAATTATAACAATATTCTTCTTAAATGCTTCAAAGGCGGCAGATGCATAGTCATTATTCTTCGAAATCTTTTCAAAAGCTGTTCCCCATGAAATAATAGAAATGGAGTAGTTCCCTGCTGCCATACGGTTGCGTGTACTATCTGGAAAGTTACCATTATGATCAGCAGTATAATATGAACTTACAGCTTCCATGTATCTTCTGTCGGCATTCAGGTCAATTCTCAGACCCGGAAATGGTTCAATAAGACTTCTTACAGACAGATTTTTACTGTTATTATAAATTGCCGGGTCATTCAGAAGAGTATCTTTCGAAACCCACCCGTTTGATACTGCTCTGTCAAAAAAGTTCCTGTCACTTAATCCCAGAATAAATGGCCACCCGGGTGCAAGTTTATTATTAAATGACGACATGCCAAGGTACTTTGTACGTGGTGTATACCCCGGCAGATACTCACCCTGGGAAGATGTATAAGTCAAACTCAGAGATCTGACTCCCATCAATGCACGTATTATGTACTCTCCCGTAATAATAAATGGATTTCTGTTTTGTTTTATCTTTCCTTCAATTATTACTTTTGCTCCGTCAACCTGCTCTGTCGTTATGAAATTAACCTTGTTCTCGGTAACAATTACCATTTTTCCTTTAACCTCTTCCCCGCTTTTCTTCACAACCTTAACTTTTATATCTCTTGTTTTAAGATTATGTACGATAGACCTTGAGACATTAGGTTTGAAATTTACATTTTCTTTGGTGTATGTTACTGTTTTCAGATCAGCCTTAATTTTCTGAGCAGCGCCAGGCTGGGTATTTTGTTCTATCTTTTTAAGAAATTTCAGTTTTGAATACAACGAGGTAAGGTTCGCCATACCTGTAAATGTCAACTCATTATGATTTTTGATCGTATTCCCCATATCTATTTTAAGACTATCAGGAAATACCGGTCCGGCGAGCCATGAATAATCAGCACTATAACGGGCATTAGCCGTTAACCACGATAGTAGAGGGAGCTTGTTAATAGGAATTGTGTACGTTGCATTTATGAAATGGTTATAGTCGGTTGTCCTGCCGCCTTTCTTTAAGTTTTTATAAACCGAATCGCGCCAGGCCTGATAAGTGCTGGCATACCTCTTTTTGTCAACACCTCCGTCGGGTTCATCAATGCGGGAAATATTAGTTGCCGTAAAATCAATCTTTAAATTCCGTGTTAAATCATACTTAAAGTCATATATTCTGGTCCACTCAAAATCTTTCCTAAAAGAAGGTGTTATTTTAAGAAAATCATTGTTTATATCCCTGGTTATTAATTCATTATAATTACGGGTCAGATCGGTTCTGAATGAAATGCTTTTCGGGAAAGGATAAAAGTTAAAGTCTTTAATAATTTTAAAAATAGGAGAATTCAGAAACCTTACATTCTTAAAAGGCATGATATTTTTTGGTTGTGCCTGATAATCATAATTAATTCCACCTTTATAGTCTCTTTCAAGGTTGATAGCAGTTCTAGTATTACTTGCGTAAGTTTCATTATATGTATAATTCACGCTTAAGTTTGCAAGATCCCATGCATGAGGCTTTTCCCCCCTTTTTGTAATTCCCGCGTTACTTATAGAAATAGTCTTTCGTCTTGAATAATCTTCTGAAATAGACAGTATTGAATCGTGGGCAGCCTTGTTTTTTGCCGATTTTAAGGCATCATTTAAAAGAATATCGGGATCCAGGGGGTCGTATTGAGGTTTGATCCTGGTTTCGGAGTAGCCAACATAAACAGGAAGTCTGACACCCAATTTTTCGGGAAAAAATTTCCCGAGTTCAAGGTTTGAGGAAAGATCATATTTAAGTGTCTGATCCTTGCTTCTTTCATTTACTTTTTTATCGATGCTTCCCCATCCGGGAGTACTAAACTGACCAACCATATCAACGGTACCCAGATCTGCAAGACGGGCCTGAATATGACCATTTGCTGCCCAGCCTCCATTTTCAATAAAATCGTTAAGACGGAGCTCATCGAACCAGACTTCCCCATATTTTGGACTACCGTCATCTGCTTTATTTCTTGTTTTTATAGGGTTCCTCACGCCTATCATTATGACCTTCACATCACTCATATTAGGGTTCCCTGATACTGAGATCCTGGCTGTTCCATTAGTATATACAAAGACATCAGATATGCTTAATGATGAACCAGGTAGCTGCATCTGCCTGTTTCGTTCCTGCTTTGCTTCCTGCAATAACGAGAGATCAATATCAAAGCTGTTTGCGGCAGGCCATACTATTAATCTGTCATCCTCCGAATTATTATCATATCTGCCTTTGGGAGGAGGAGGAGTAAGCTTTAAAGGCAGCTCATATTCATAAAAATTTCCCTTATAGTCCGAACCTATTCTGATAAACGCTGTAAGATCATCATCTTTTAACGGTTGACCTATCATTGCTTCCGCATGAACTTCCATCCGTAGTTTCCGGTATTGCCTCATATCGAGGTTTACATTTTTGAATGCGGCTCTGGCATCTCCGTCCTGAAGATTCTGGACCCTTATTGCCATAGATTGTTCATTAAGGAGTCTCAGCTGTGGGTTCTGAGGGTCAGTCACTCTGTCAAAACCCGGAGGTAACGTATAGTTAACAGGTACTTTCGCACCATTTTCTTCAATACTGACGGAACTAATTTCAAAAGTTCCGTCTGTAGCCTCAGGAACTGTAATCCTTTCCCCTCCTTCCATAAATGAAATGTTGTATTTCCTCCATTCTGCCCTTACCAGGTCAAGATAGGCAAACCGCATTATTACAGGATCTTTAAATCCTTTAAGGAACATTCGCATGAAGCGGATTGATTTAAAGTCTGAAATAGGACCCACAACCTTCTGATAATCTGATATTGGTATTTGAAATTGATACCATTTAACTTTCGACTTTTTCGAGTTTGGAAAGGTAATCTCCGGTGATTCTACTTCATCAACTACATAGTTTGAACCGACTTTGATGTCTCCGGGGCGAATGCTGATCTTATACTGATAATAACTTTCTGTTTCGCTCAGAGTATTATCGCGGTTGATATCTTCCATATCGGGCAATGTTGACCCCGCAGTGGGATAAGACTCTTTTGACATTTCGGAAGTAGGTGAGTTACCTTCTTCGCCATTATAGTTTTTATATCTGTCGAGTATACCCAACTGCCTTGCATCATAATCCGATCCTCTGTAATAATGAAAATCATCAGCTGAAGGGTCATTTTGTATATTTGCATAAGCATCAGAGCTTACTATAGCTGCTGATTTCTGAAGGTAATTTGCAAAAAAGGTCTGTTCGTCATTGTCCCCCAGACCGTCAAGTCCCACATCCTGAAATTCTCTTGATGAGGAAGCGTTGTCAAAAGCATTTACTACAGCCTGAATGGTAGGTACCCTTCCCCATGCCGTAGTATCCACATTTTTTACCACAGCTGAATTCGGAAGTCCATTCTCAAAACTTTTTCGTGAGTCCTTCAAAATATCTTCTGAAATATTTCCCAGGTTTATATAAAGATCTCCACCTTCATCGGTTGGATTATCAACAAAGGGATCCATTACCCAGAACTTAATATATTGAATGTTAGCAGCCTCGAAATCGCTGGTAAGCACTTCTCTCATTATCCCGCCCCATCGGGTCTTAGGGTCTCTTAATGTACCATCCAGATTTAATCCCTGGGAATACGGACCCGTGTTGGTGTCATAATTATACGGACCTCTTTCAGCAGGATAATAGGCAAGGTTTAAAACAGCTATTGTGGCAGGAATTCCGGTGGCACTTTCCTTATTAGGGAAAATTTCATTTTCATAAATTTCCCGCACAAAATGACTCGATTGTTCATCAGGATGTTGCCTGATATATTCGGGTGTTGAAGAACCGTTACGTAAAAACAGAGGATCAATCACATACCATGCAATTTTTGCACGGTTAAATCCGCTTACAAGATTGCTATTGAACTGAGCTTCAGGAAAAAGATCGTTCTGTCCTTGCGGGACACTCGAAATAGACCATGCATTGAATGCTTTCATGTCAAGGGGTATTTCGCTTGATTCAAAATCATCAATATATGAATTTCCGGAGCTAGATATTGCCTTGGAATGGCCCGGGATAAGGTTAGCAAATTCGCCAAAAGCCGAGATCGACGACGGCGCCTTTGTATTGAGAAGCGGAATTTTATCTATTATTTTTGTAAGCAACTGCGATTCTGTCTTGTATGAAGTATTTAAACCCCAGATAGTGTTTGAGATTGGCTCCTCCCCATAGTTTACTTTCTGGGTATAGGGCCTTTCTGTCAGGTGAAGAATTGTACCGCCGATATCGAATTTATCCGACGCTTTGTAATCGAGATGTGTGCCAACAAGTGTTTTAGTCTGGAATCCAAAAAACTGATTGTTCTCCAGTGAAACCTGAATAGGTGTTTGCGATTCTATAAGTGCACTGTTAATTATTGTAACGGTACCCATATTGTAATCAACAATATAATCGGTGTTCTCAGTCAGAGGCACTCCTCCTGCAGTGACTTTTACAGAGCCCTGAGGAATGCTTGTAGCATTCAATCGTATTACAGAACCCGATTCAGATGAGTACCGTCCTTTCAGTTCGAATTTATCCTTCTCAGCAATTTGCCGTGCTATTGTCTGTGTTGAATCATATAACTCCTGATAGACGTATTTACTTGCAATGGTCGAACTCGTAATCATCTTTTTCAGATGGCTCCCGAATGGTTCCACATAAGGGAATATTATTCTTCCTCTGTCAGCCATAACTGTTACTCCATCTATAAAATCGAAATAGCCGTCAGGCTGTGAATCATTCTGTGTGTTCAGTTTATCAAGCCCCATAACCTGAAGGAGAATCTTATCAGCCAGGTTTCCCTCCGGCAGATAGTTTATTGCATTACCTGTTTTATCATCATCATAGAGTACATTTAGGACAAAGTCGGTTTTGTCGAGTTTTCCTGATCCGAGAGAGTAGATATTCTTCATCATAAGTTTCCAGGTAGGTAATCTCGGACTAAGGTTTGTTCCCTTTAACAGTTTAAGTATAAGGGTTTGTGGAGCGGTAATACCATCAGTAGAAAACTCACCGACCTTAAACACCTGACCTCCAAGCGAATATTCATAAGCAACTGCCAGAACCTCATCAGAATTCAAAGCGGTATTAAGAGAAATATAACCGAGTTGTTTGTTAAAAGTATATTCTCTGTCGTCAAGTTTCCTGGCATTTTCAATCTTTTCAAAGTCGCGTCCGATCTGAAATCCCGGATATAATGGAGCAAAAGCATTTGTGACCTGATCAACACTGCGGATAACATTATATGCTGAAGTTAACTCTTCATACATCCTGTTTGCCTTGTTATCGGGATATATCAACGCGCCGGGAGTTGCCTGAAAGGCCGGTACCTTGTTGTAGATATGGTTTTTATTCTCTCCAAGGTCCACAAAAGCTACTATATTCCTGTTACTCGCGTCCTGGAGACTGCTTAGTTTGTTCGTTACCCACACTTCAATCCTTTCAATAGTCACACCCGAACTTATAATTGGCAGGTTTTTAAGTGATTCATCGTATATATCTCTGAAATATTGTGAGATAAAGAAATGTTTGTTTGCTTCGTAGGCATCGGCAGATATATCAAAATCTGTCAATTGAGCGCCTCCTGTAGCCTCAACGACAGTAGATTGACCCTTCTGTTGTGAAAGTACTGTTGTAACATTCAGTTTACCAAACTGCATTTCCGTTTTAAGACCAAAAAGACTGTAGCTACCAGTAATCAGAGTTCCGGTTAATGGCAGAGTAACATCACCTGCCTCAACTTTTTTAAGTATTTCATCTTCCTTGCCCGCATATTGAAGTTTAGTCCTGTTCTCAAAATCAAACATTGCGTCGGTGTTATAATTCACACCAAGATTCATCTTATCACCAATTGTGCCGGTGACATTCATCTGAATTTTTTCCTTGAAATCGAAGGTTGGAATTGTTCTGAGTTTTTCTGAGAGAGTAGGGTTTTCGGTTTTTGAAATGTTAATACCGAAAATAAGTTCAGCTGAACCCTGTGGTACAATATTTATGGTATTACTACCAAAAATCTTATCAAATGCGGCACCACCTATTTCTATCTGAGGTATAAGACTCGATTTGAAACCTGCCTGAGCTCCTGAAATACGTGATTCCCAGTATTCGCGCATGGCCCGGGAATATTCATATTTCCTGTACTCCTCAGGACTCATATGTACAGGAATGCGGTAATCGAGAGTTCCTACCTTTTCGTAAAGAATATATTCATTTTTCTCGGGATCGTAAATTACTGTGGATTTAATATTTGATGGCTTATTGAGATAAAGAGGGGAATTCTGCTGTGATTCCCAGGGGATTCCTGAATCGTCCGTAAGCTTCAGAACTGATTTCCGGGTAGTGTCTTTAGGGCTATTTTTAGGCACAACAGTCTGGCTGCTTGCTTCTGAAGACATTAAGAGAAGAGAAGCAAACAATAGATACGAAAATATCAGTATATTTTTATATGATATCCCTGATCCCAATACGGCTTATATTCAGAATTACAAGTTTTTAAGCGCTCTCTTTATCATATCCTCAACGGTCAGGTTTTTTTCATTTCTGACTATGTTATCAAGGGCCTTCGAGACAGCGCTTTTGGCAAATCCCAACATTACTAATGCAGATAACGCTTCTTCCCGCCTGGTATTGTCTGCAAACGCAAATATTTCACCGCTTCCGGTATGTTTTCCAAGCTTGTCTTTCAGATCAACAATAATCCTTTGAGCCGTTTTTAATCCTATTCCCTTAACACTTTTAAGAAGGTCAGCGTCTGAACCTAAAATTGCTTTTTCTATTTCGGCTGATGTTAATGAAGATAGCATCATCCTTGCCGTATTAGCTCCTACTCCTGAAACTGAAATCAATAACCTGAAAATATCTCTTTCCTCATTATCAGCAAATCCAAAGAGCTGATGGCTATCTTCCCTTATGACTTCATGAACCAGAATTTTAAATTCTTTTTTGCCTTCAAGCCGGGAAAATGTCGTTAGCGAAATATTAACTAAATAACCTATGCCACCCGTTTCCAGAATTAGAAATGTAGGGGTTATCTGAATAATGTCACCTTTAATATAATCAATCATATTTATTGTTCAGGAATAAAAATATCCGGAGGAAGTTCGTCAATGCGGTCGCTATGTATTTCAATATCCTGATGTTTCAGGGGATTTCTCGATATTTCAGCATATAACTGCCTGTTTCTGAAAATATCACAAGCGAGGTATATAGCCTGACGGAAAGAATTTTCTGATGCCTCACCCTTACCGGCAATAGCGAAAGCAGTGCCATGAACCGGTGATGTTCTTATAAATGGCAATCCGGCAGTAAAATTAACACCCGAATCAAACGACAAAGCTTTAAAGGGAGTAAGTCCCTGATCGTGATACATTGCAAGGATACCGTCGAATTTTGCAAACGATCCCGCACCAAAAAATCCATCAGCGGGGAAGGGACCAAAGGTCATAATACCCTCTTTCTGAGCCTTGAAAATTGCGGGACTGATTATCTCAGCTTCTTCAGTTCCGATTAATGAATTATCCCCTGCATGCGGATTGAGGCCAAGAACTGCGATCCGGGGTTTACGGATTCCGAAATCAAGAATGAGTGACTGATTCATCAGCCTGATTTTACGAATCAGCGTTTCCGGAGTTATCAATCCTGGAACTTTGCTCAGTGGAACATGATCAGTTACGATCCCTATCCTCATACTCTCTCCTATCATAAACATCAGAACTTCCTCTACTCCTGCAACAGATTTAAGATAATCAGTATGCCCCGGAAAATGAAAATTCTCCGATTGGACATTCTGTTTATCAATAGGTGCTGTAATCAGAACATCAATTTTCCCGTTTTTTATATCTTCCACTGCTTTTTCCAGCGAAATAATTGCAGCTTCTCCTCCCTGGACAGTTGATTTCCCGAGTTCAACTCTTATATTGTCGTCGAGACAATTTATCATATTAGCTTTCCTTAAGTGGGCTTCCTCAGGAGTTCTGATATTATTAAAACTGAAATTATTAACATTAAGCGCTTTACGATGATATGCAGCTACTTTTGGAGAACCATATACAATTGGTGTACAAATCTCATTTATTGTAGGGTCGGAAAGAGCTTTAATAATTACCTCGTAACCAATGCCATTAATGTCTCCATGTGAGATGCCGGCAAGTATCGTTTTCTTTTCCATAAATATTATTTCTTTTCTGAATAGTCAGCTGCAATTCTCCTGAGGAATGTTGAAAGTAATCTTAAACAGGATGCAGTTCCGTTTTTTATTCTGTAAAAATTGTCCTTCTTTGGCATTTCTGTTCCTGCAATATCCATATGGATTAAGGGGAATGCTGCAAAACGCTCTAAAAATTTGCCAGCAGTAATAGCACCAGCTTCACGTCCGCCAACATTTTTCAGATCGGCAACATCAGATTTCAGTAACTCTCCATACTCCTCCCATAAGGGCAATTCTGCAATTCTTTCGTAAACATCATTACCACATTCTACCAGCAGATTGAAATATTTTCTATCAGCATTGGTCATAACGGCTATTGCCTGGTCTCCAAAAGTCATCGCTGCTGAACCTGTAAGAGTTGCTATATCGATTATCAATTCCGGCGAATATTTCGAAGCATAACTGATAGCATCAGCAAGTATTAGTCTGCCTTCAGCATCGGTATTGCCTATTTCAACGGTCATTTTATTATACATGGTAATTATGTCTCCCTGGGTATAGGCATTACCACCCGGACGATTATCTGTAGATGGAATCAAGCCTATAATATGAAGAGGAACTCCTGCTTTTGCAATTGTATACAAAACACCGGCCACTATTGCAGCGCCGGCCATGTCTCCATTCATGCCGGCCATGAAATCGCCCGTTTTCAGATTAAGACCTCCAGTATCGTAGACAACTCCCTTTCCGACAAGTACAATGGGTTTTTCATTGACACACTTTTCGGGATGCCATTCAAGGATACAGAAAACAGGAGGATCAATACTTCCTTTGTTAACAGCCAGCAGCCCGCCCATTTTAAGAGCTTCGATTTTACCTTTTGTCAGTATTTCAACTTTGAAACCTGCGGAATCCCCCTTCTTCTTAATCTCTTCTGCCAGAGCTGTTGCATTAAGCCTGTTAACTGGCTCTTTAATAAGGTCGCGGGTGAAATAAACTGCGTCGGTAAGATCTGTTATCCATTTAATCTCAGCAATCTCAATATCACCTTGTACCAAAAACTTTGATGGAAATGACTTTTTATCATCTTTCCCTTCCTGTGTCTTATATTTATCAAAAGAATAAATGCTTAGCATCAGTCCTTCAATAAAATCCTCAATAGCTCCCTTATAAGCCTTTTCGGATGTTACGACAAGCTCGGAATGATTATTCTCCTTAATAAGTTTTCTGATGTTATATGAAGTGCGTCTTAGTTCTTCTCTTATTTTATATTGTTCTTTACCTTCTTTTAATCTGATAAGATAAAGACATCTGTTATATGAATTAATAAAAATAAATTCTTCTTTAGCCTGAAACTGATTTTTAGCAAAATCATGTTCCTGTTTTGTGAGATTCAGCCGTTCAGGTATCTGATCATCCCCCATTATGCATACAATAGATTGGTGGGAGGATATTTGTGATATTTTTTGAATTTCAGGTTTCATATTTCTAAATGGTGGTTTTTGAAGCTGTAAAGTTAACTAAAAAATTGATTGTTTCGTTTTCAAAGAGTTACCTTTGCCCGTAATAATTCCACAGGCAGATTAAGCAGTTTATTATTTAAGATTATTATGTTAAATAGCTTATACAGATGATTTTAGAAGATCTTTATGAGAAAGCCCTGAAGCTCATACCGCTTGATGTTGAAGAAGGTGTTACTCTTTATACCAGGGCTCCGATAGCAGAGCTTATGTTTGTAGCAAACAAACTCCGGCAATTGCATAATCCAGGTAAAATTGTGGGATGGATGATAGACAGGAATGTGAACATTACCAATATTTGTTTTTCACAATGTTCTTTTTGCAATTTCTGCAGGAAGAAAGGATCATATGATGCATATATCACATCAATTGAGGATTATAAAACCAAAATTGATGAATTGTACTCGCTTGGAGGAGATCAGCTACTTTTACAGGGAGGGATGAATCCTGATCTTGGTTTAAGCTTTTATATTGATTTGTTTAAAGATCTCAAGAAATTATACCCCTCGTTAAAACTGCATGCTCTTGGGCCACCGGAGATTGTTTACCTGACAAAGAAAGAGAGGCTGTCATATTCTGAGGTACTGGTTAAGCTTGTTGATGCCGGGCTTGACAGCCTTCCAGGAGCAGGAGCCGAGATCCTTAGCGACAGGGTACGGAAAATTGTATCTCCGGCTAAAGCAACATCAGGAGAATGGCTTGAAGTGATGAAGGAAGCACATAAATTGAATCTGCCTACCTCAGCAACAATGATGTATGGTCACATAGAGACAATAAGGGAGAGAGTTGAGCATCTGGTCAGAATTAGGGACCTGCAGGCTGAGAAACAGAAAAATCATTATGGATTCATAACTTTCATCCCCTGGCCTTTTCAGGATGAAGGAACTTTCCTTTCAGAAAAACTCGGGATAAAGAGTAGTTATAATGGACCAGATTATCTCAGAATAATAGCAATAAGCCGAATTGTTTTAAATAATATAAAAAATATTCAGGCCTCAATATTAACCGTGGGTAAGGAAATCGCGATGCTGTCACTTCATTCAGGGGCAAATGATCTCGGCTCCATCATGATCGAAGAGAATGTAGTAAGTGCAGCAGGAGCAAATAATCGTTTCAATGCCAATGAGATGCAATCAATCATCAAAGAAGCCGGATTTATACCGGGAAGAAGAAATCAGAAATATGAATTGGTTTAATAAAAAAACCCGCACCGGGATGCAGGTTTATTATTTTTTTCAATAAAGACTTATTCCTTATGTGCTGCTTCTCCGTCGTCTTTTGCAGGATCAAAATTTGAAGCTTTCTTAAATTCTTTCATCCCCTGACCAATTCCTTTCATAAGTTCAGGAATTTTACGTCCGCCGAAAAGCAGTACGACTACAAGCA
Source organism: Bacteroidales bacterium UBA1797 (assembly GCA_002319885.1). GTDB lineage: Bacteria > Bacteroidota > Bacteroidia > Bacteroidales > VadinHA17 > LD21. The sequence goes on along the minus strand of DCFT01000238.1, from coordinate 4,681 downwards.
GTATAAGTAATATTTCTGTCATTCCTAGATTGCCCATCTCTTTTAGTATTAGAATTTATACAAAGTTAATAATACTTAATTTATATACAAGACATGAAATCACAAAATCTATTTTCTGAGCAGCCTCAATACATCATTGCCGTTTGCATACAGCAAAAGCGCCAATAATATTACCATACCAACAATCTGGGCATATTCAAGGAATTTATCACTTGGCTTCCTCCCGGTTACTACCTCAAATAATAAAAAGAGGACATGGCCACCATCAAGCGCCGGTATAGGCAGGATATTCATAACTGCCAGTATTATTGAAAGAAATGCTGTAAGATTCCAGAACCTTTGCCAGTCCCATACACCGGGAAAAATGTTCCCTATTGTTATAAAACCACCCAGCGATTGATAAGCCTTAGTATGTTTCGAAAAAATAAGTTTGAACTGTTTAAGATAATCGGAAATAGTTTTAAATCCTTTATCGATACCTGCAGGTATTGATTGCAGGAACCCATATTTTATTGTTTTAAGTTCAAATATCTGGCCAAGCGCCACTGATCTTCCTATACCCAACATTCCTAAAGAGTCAGGTGTAACATTGACATTAAGGCTAACGCCTTTCCGCAATACATTTATTGTTAATGGTTTTTCCTTATTTTCTAAAAGATACTTCTGAAATTCATCATAATACGTAAATTTCTTGTCGTTCAGACCAATAATCTGATCATTAAGAAGCAGTCCTGCTGCTTTTGCAGGAGATTTTTTCCCAAAGCTATCAACAATATATGGACCGAAAGGTATTCTTGTGTCAATCTGGCCTTTCCCTTTCAGCATCTTAGGAATATATTCACTGGGTATTTCAATATTAAGAGGCACACCATCCCGCTCAACCTGAATGGTCTTTCTGTTATTCAGCACAATGTCGGAAGTTAATTCCAGGAAGTTCTCGACATGTTGATTGTCGACACTAATGATTTTATCTCCGTTTCTGAGACCAATGGCATAACCGACAGAATCGGTCACAATTCCATATTTAACATTAGCGGTTGGCAGGTAGGTTTCACCCCATGCGAACAAAACAAAAATAAAAATCAACATAGCGAGAATAAAATTGAAAATAACCCCTCCAGTCATTATCAGAAGCCGCTGCCATGACGGCTTTGATCTGAATTCCCATGGCTGAGGAGGAAGTTTCATCTGCTCCTTGTCCATCGATTCATCTATCATTCCGGAAATCTTCACATATCCTCCCAGAGGCAGCCATCCTATTCCATATTCTGTTTCACCCCTTTTTAGTTTAAAAAGGGAAAACCATGGATCAAAAAAGAGGTAAAATTTTTCGACTCTGGTTTTAAATAACTTAGCAAGAGTAAAATGACCGAATTCATGTATAATTACAAGAATTGAAAGGCTCATTACAAATTGCAGAATTTTAATAAGTATTGTCATTTTTCTTTTTGAAGTTTAGTAATAAAACTTAGAGCAGTTTCCCTTGCGTTTGAATCGGTAATTTCAAGGAAATCCAGATCAGGGGAAGGAGAATAAAAACTATTTTCCATTGTGCATTCCACAATTTCGGGCATTTCTGTGAATCCAATTTTCCCATCGAGAAAAGCCTTAACTGCTACCTCATTAGCTGCATTAAGGATGCAAGGCATGTTTCCACCTTTTCTGAGGGCCTCAAATGCAAGGGAAAGATTCCTGAATCTTTTTATATCGGGATCACTGAATGTTAAAGCTTTACAGTCATTAAGCACAAGTCGGGGCAGATCAGATTGCAGCCGGTCGGGATAGCTAAGGGCATAAAGAATAGGAACCCGCATATCAGGAACACCAAGTTGTGCTTTAACTGACCCGTCAGCAAAATGAACAAATGAATGAATAATTGACTGCGGATGAATAATGACCGAAATCTCGTCGGGAGTGAGGTCAAAGAGCCATTTGGCTTCAATCACTTCCAATCCTTTATTCATAAGTGAAGCTGAATCAATTGTGACTTTACATCCCATATTCCAGTTTGGATGTTTAAGAGCATCGCATGGTTTTACCTTCTTCAATAATTCTTCAGACATATTCAGGAATGGTCCTCCTGAAGCCGTAAGTGTAATTTTTTCAACTGGGTTTCCCGATTCACCGACAAGACACTGGAAAATTGCCGAATGTTCAGAATCAACAGGAATAATAATACTCCCAGATTCCTTTACAAGCCGTCCTATAATTTCTCCGGCCACTACCAGTGTTTCTTTGTTAGCAAGTGCTATCTTTTTCCCGGCTTTTATCGCAGCAATTGTAGGTCTTACACCTGAATAGCCAACAATTGAAGCAATGACCACATCGATAGTTGACATTGTCACTACCTGTTCGATGGCTTCATTGCCAGCATATACTTTAATATTCGTCCCATGTAGTCCCTCTTTCAATTGCGGATAGAAATCACTATTTGCAATTACTACAGAATCGGGTTGATATTTATGTGCCTGTTCTATGAGCAGATCAACATTATTTCCAGCAGCCAGAACCTCTATGCTAAACTTCTCAGGATACTTTGAAATTATATCCAGAGCCTGAGTGCCTATCGACCCGGTTGATCCCAACAATGCAATTCTTTCTGGCATACAGAGCCTGATTATTAAAATAAGATATGTTTTTCAGGATCAAGGGAACTCCCTTTATACCAGATCTCAAAATGGAGGTGTGGACCCGAGGTATACAGTTCTCCGGAGTCACCCACAATCGAAATTGCATCACCGGCACGAACAAGATCTCCGGTTTCTTTAAGAAGACCGGCATTATGTTTATAAACGGAAACAATATTGTTCTGATGCTGGATCTCAATTACAAAACCGGTCTCCATTGTCCATCCTGTGAAAATAACAGTACCATCAAGGACCGCAGAAACTATAGCTTTCGGATTTGTAACGATATCTGTTCCAAAGTGTTTGGTTCTGACATCATATCTGCCTGAGACGATTCCTTTAACAGGAGGGAAGAAATGAACAGTGGCCAAACCTGATGTCGATTCAGGAGTTGATGACCCTAGCGAAAGATTATATCTTTCTTCGTTTTCGACCCGTGCTCTTAACATAGAATCTTTGGCTGAAGTATTGAATTTGATAGCTTTATAAGTCCTGTCAGGCGTGCTCTCTTCCTGTTGTTTCAAAGGTTGACCACCTGAAATTATTGCATTCAGATTATCAAAATATTTATCTCTTAATCTCAGTTCACGGTCGAGTGAATCGAGACGGATGGCACTCATAAGAATATTACGACGCATATTAACGTCAGGATAGCCCGGAATGAATTCCCTGAGGTTTGTGAATGAGATAAGAGTGCTTGTTCCCCAAATAATAAAAAGCAGGATAAAAGTGATCAGCAGGAAGGCATTATATCTTGTGAGCACAATTTTCCAGACCTCTTCCAGAGTATGATCGTTTCTTACGGTAAATCTGTATTTATCGCGCCAATTGCTTTTTCTCTTTTCGTCTTTAGCCATTTTCTATACATTATTTGGCCTGCAAAGATAATAAACCTGCCTCATCAAATGAGTTAAGAGAACCAAAAATAGAAAATTAAACCCGTTAGATCACCTTAACCGGTTTATCTTCACTCTGCCAGAGTCCATGTTTTGTACATACCGACATTGCAGAAAGGTTCATTGATACTTCAGGAGCCACTATATAAAAATCAACTTCAAAATGTGAAGGCACATTCCCATATACGCCTGCAGTATAACGTGCTTCAGCAAGGAGTGTTTCTCTGTTCCAAAGCTGTATGACACTTATGAAATGGTCATGTTCATCAGGATGAGGATATTCTTCACCAAGTTTTACTTTAACCTCAAATTTCTCTCCCCTTTTTACACTGTCAGGGCAAAAAACATGTGGCATATGTCGGTCGAGATAATCACGTTTTATCTCCTTATCTTCCTTTTCTATCTCTGTTGCTTTGAATACTCTTGGCATGGTCTGTTGTTTTAAATAAGACAAAAATAAGTGATATTTGTCGTTCCTCAGGATAATTCTCTTAAGAAACCTAAGCTGGCAGTTGGCAGTTTACAGTTGGCAAGTTAGTAATAATATTTTAGTGTCTAGGCATATATTTTTCTGGATTTAATACCATATGATTTAGCATCCTGCTTATCTCCTCAGAGTTCTGAATAAGTTCATCATATACGTCATTTGTGATATATTTGCACTTCTCAGCAAAATCAAGTGAAACCTGAGTTTCTGTGTTTTCCATATCAGCGTCGCTCATTTTGCTTGAAAAATGTTTAGGATATTGACATTTACGATATCTTTCTCATTTGCTCTGCAGAAGACCTGTGAAGAACGTCTCATCTGATCTGTTAATTCAAATTTTTCTTCTTTTGGAAATACATTTGAGATTTCGAAGATTTTCATTGCAAATGCAAATGCTTTCTGATAAACAATTAATTCCCTGAAACTACCATACATACGTTTGAATTTTAATGAATTAATGAAAATCATTAAGAATATTTGCAAACTGCAAACTGCCGATTGCCAACTATCTAACTATCTATGATCTAGCACACATGAAATACAACACGAAAATAATCAACTTTTAGAAAATTAAAACAATTAGGAACTAAAAAAGTATAAATAATTTGTTTTCTGAAGCAGAAATATTACATTTGCACCTCGATATTGCGGGGTGGAGTCCCGAATACTCG
>DCFT01000089.1:1711-30059 GCA_002319885.1 Bacteroidales bacterium UBA1797 | reverse complement strand
GTTTTGCTGCAACGTCCCCGGGGATTTAGTAAATGGACAGTTAGCGGAGGTTATATAAAAAGGACTGAGACAATTGAAGAAGCTGCTTCACGAATAGCCTGGGAGAGAACAGGTCTGGAAGATTTATATCTTAAACAATTTAAGGCATTTGGGAGTCCCGACAGAACCAATGATACTTCTATTTCATTAACATTGACAGATGGATCTGCCAGTGTTAAAATTGATAAAGGAAACTGGATGCTTGACTACTTTGTTACTCTTGGGTTTTACACCCTGACGGAATTTGATCTCGTAAAACCGTATGGTGAATACAATATTGAGGAATGCGAATGGTGGGATATTCATAATCTTCCTCCTTTGATGTTTGACCATCAGTTGATAATTGAAGAGGCATTAAAAGCTTTGCGGCTTCATATTTATCATTATCCAATCGGTTATGAATTACTACCGTCAAAATTTACGCTTCCTGAAATAACTTCATTGTACGAAACTATATTAGGTAAGAAGCTTGATGACAGGAATTTTTCAAAAAAGCTTCTGGCTACAGGGATAATTCTGAAATTAAATGAGAGAAGATATATTGGTCCACACCGTTCTCCTTATCTTTATGTATTTGACAATATTAATTATAATGAAGCATTGAAAAATGGGATGGTACTGGCGATCTGAAAATTTAAGAATTATATGAAAAACCACAATAGCTGACTAAGTCAAAATAATTCAAATGTATACATTCGGATAGTTGTGTTGTATGATTAAAAGAATGGCTTTGCACTTTTTATTAATTTGTTCTATAAACTTTTATATGTTATGAAAAAATTTCTACTTTTTGATGTAGCAGTGCTTCTGGTACTGTTAATTACATCCATGACTCTTTCGGGAGCTACTGCTCAAAAAAAGCATATGGGTATTCAGGTTTATTCCGTAAAAGGCTTTGAATCAGATGTCCCCGGCTCACTAAAAGCTCTCGCTGATGATGGATATGTGGTGTTGGAGATTGCCAATTACGATGCTGCCACTGGATTGGTAGCCGGTTACAAACCTGCCGAGTTTGCTGATTTGGTAAAGAAAAACGGTATGGAAGTTCTATCAAGTCATGCGCGTGCTAAATTTGATGTGAATGATGAGGCTGGAACTCTTGCTGCATGGGGAAAATTATTTGATGACCATAAAATTATGGGTTGCAAATATGTCGTTTTACCGATGAATATGTGGGCAGGTACTATGGAAGGTCTTAAGGCAGAGTGCGATCTGATGAACAAGATAGGTGATGAGGCTAACAAAAGGGGAATCAAATTCGGTTATCATAACCATAATCTCGAGTTCGCTACTTTAGCTGGCACGGACCAGACCTACGAGGACTTGCTTATTACGAATACTGATCCTGACAAAGTATTCTTTGAAATGGATGTATATTGGATAACAATAGGTGGTCAGGATCCTGTAGTTTATCTGAAGAAGTATCCAACCCGTTTTAAGGCCCTTCATATTAAAGATGAGTATGTGATTGGTGCTTCGGGTAAAATTGACTATAAAGCCATCTTTAATCAGTTCTATAAGAACGGGTATAATGACTGGTTTGTCGAGTTGGAGGATAAAATGACACCGGAGCAAAGGGTACAGTCAATGAAAATGATGGAAGCCATGAAAAGCATACAGGCAAAAGGTGGCAGTATGAAAGACCTGATGGCTGAGATGTCAAAGAATCAGCCAGCTGGAGATAAAGGTGCTCCTCAACCCGCCTTTGGGGCTTCCAAGGATCCAAAAGTTGTTGCTGAAAATCTTAAAACATCACTTGAAGGAATCAAGGAAAGTGCAGACTATCTACTGAAATCAGATTTTGTGAAATAATTCAGGACGAGATATACATTGTCCGTTGACTAAGGTTAAAGCCATCTGGTAAAGAATTTATTATCAGATGGCTTTTTCAGTATTTAAAAGTAGCGGACTTGCTTCTATTTTATGTGATTATATAACAACCATTTTTACCTTAAATTGTTACCTTACATTCATTAATTAAAATATAAGGTGGTTATGAAAAAAATTGTTCTTATCGGCGCAAGTGGTTTTGTTGGATCTGCTATTCTGAAGGAAGCTCTCGATCGCGGCCATAATGTTACTGCAGTTGTACGCCATCCTGAAAAGATAACTACAGTGCATAAAAATTTAACAGTGAAAAAGGGAGATGTTTCAGTGATTGATACTGTTACCGAAACTTGTAAGGGGGCAGATGCTGTGATTAGTGCATATAATCCTGGCTGGAAGAATCCTGATATAGCAGAGGAAACTACCAGGGTTTACAGGACCATCCTTAATGGTGTCAGACTGTCAGGAGTGAAGCGGTTCCTTGTTGCAGGCGGCGCAGGTTCTCTTGTTCTTTCACATGGTATCAGGCTGATGGATGCAGGAGTAATGCCTGAATTCATTCTGCCGGCTGTTAGGGCTCTGGCAGATATATATTTTATTGATCTTATGGCTGAGAAGAGTATTGACTGGGTGTTTTTCTCTCCGGCTGGCAACCTGCAACAGGGAGAAAGAACGGGGATTTTTCGGCTTGGCAAAGACGATCTCATTGTAAATGAAAAGGGAGAAAGCAATATCTCTGTTCAGGATTATGCCGTGGCAATGATCGACGAGCTTGAAAAACCTGCTCATCACAGAGAGAGGTTCACAATAGGATATTAACCATAGTATAAACGAAAAAACCTTCCTGTTTTATATATTAATTCATCATTCTTTTTAATATTATCCTAGATTGAAATTGCGTTATTGTTTTTTATTATCAGGATTACTTTACCGGTTTTGATTTAAACGAGTAATTCCCCGAACCGACTTTAAAAACTGCATAACCGTCCTCCATCTCTTTAAGACTTATTCCATTTTTATTATTAATTCCTTTTCCGCTTTCGGTCACTTCTTTTGCAGCGGAAGCTGGCACATAAACGGTACCAGTACTACCTACCGGAACATTTATATCTAATTTAAATACACCATCATTTTTTCCCCAGCTAACAGATGCAGCGCCATTGGGTGTTTCATTGGAATATGAAGCATATGTCATGTCACCTGCAGGAAGGGGTTTGAATATGATATTACGATAACCTGGTTCTGACGGGTCTGTTTTCATGCCTGCAAGTTCACGGTAGAACCAAACGATTCCTCCGCCGAACATTGGATGATTATGCGAACCGCTGCCATCCCATTCCTCCCATGTAGTAGTGGCTCCCTGTTCAATCCACCAACCGTAGGAAGGTTTTGTTCTCTGGTTCATAATTTCATAAGCAAGATCCTGCATACCATTTTCAGCAAGAACTTCAAAAAGGAATTGTGTGCCGAAAATACCTGTATCCAGATGACCATCATTGGAGGCAATATCAGATTTAAGAGCAGCAATGATCGCTGGTTTCTGATCTGCCGGTACTCCCATTTCCAATGCGAAGATATTTCCGCCATATGGTCCATAGGTCTTTTTAGCTTTATCATAAAATCTGTTCTGGAAAGCTTCTTTTGTTCTCTCTGCAATACCGGCATATTTCATAGCTTCATCTCTGTAACCCAGAACCATAGCAGTTTTTGAAGTAAGGTCCGCACATCTCCAAAGATAAAATGTATGAACCAGTTCTTTCGGAGGTAATTTTCCCGGTGAAGCCCAGTCACCAAGGTTCAGCCATTCATTAGGATTTGCTGTGTCAGGGGCCTGAGAGAACATAATTCCATTTTTATTGGTCCAGGTGAGCATATACCTGATATATCCTTTCATCCCCTCATAATTTTGCTTCAACATATCCGTATCCCCATAGTGTAGATAAAATTCCCAGGGCATAATATTAATGGCTGCACCCCAGGCTACTCCTCCTCCGCAACCGGGTTGCCAGGGAGCTCCGTTTGGCACATAACCTGTTACCGGATTTTGAGAACCCAGAATATCCTGTATCCATTTAGTATAAAATGCCCCTGCATCGAAATTATGCATTACTGTTATGCACGTTACCTGCCCATCGCCGGTATAAGGCGCGCGCTCACGGTGAGGACAGTCACTGGCTATTCCTCCATGCATATTATCTTTCTGGCTTCGTAACCATATTTGATTTATCTTATTAAACAAAGTATCTGAAGATTCGAATTTGCCTGTGTTTTCTACATTCGAGTATACTGCCTCGGCTCTGAGCTGGTCAGCTTTTAATTTACCCGGCCAGTTGGATATCTCCACATTCCTGAATACAAACCAGGTAAAACGTGCAGAATAGGATTCCGGACCTCCTCCTTTTAAAGTATAAGAATTATCTCCAACCGGTGATTCACAGATATATTTAATTTCAATTTTTTGCCCGGCTTCGCCTTTAATATTCAGAAGATGCAGCCAGCCTGAAATCTGCTCTCCAAAATCGACCCTGTATCTGCCATTACCAAGAGAATCTATTTTTACCGGCGCCAATTTTTCCATGACCCTGTCAGGGGGTGACATTTGTGCCTTCATTTTTCCTTCGGGAGCTTTTCTCAGAGCAACATGTTCCCACGCTGAATCATTAAAACCCGGGCTGCACCAACCTGGTTGCTCCAAACGGGCATCATAATGTTCCCCGCCAAACACAAGGTCCATAACAATTGGACTTTTTGATGCTTTCCAGCTCTGATCAGTGTTTATTACTTCCTCCGAGCCGTCGGTATATGTGATATAGAACTGGCCGATAAAACGCGGAGTACCATAAGATTGAGTCCAGTTAATAGGAGCATTATAAAAGCCATTGCCTAAAATAGCTCCTATTGCATTTTCTCCTTTTACTAAAAGATCCTTAATATCATAAGATAAATACATTACCCTGTATTCCCTGAAATTGTCAGGGATAGGAATATAATTCTTTTCCAGTCCCGGACGTTTACCATAAAGTGTAAGATTTGGTACCAAAACATCCTGACCGACTTTATTCCCGTTTACATATAATTCAAAATAACCAAGACCACTAACATAGGCTCTTGCTGAAGCCACCTCCTTGTTAATTTTGAATGATTTCCGCAATAAGGGTGCAGGAGGAGGCATTGGTTCTTTTATCGCAGTATCGCCGGGACCTCTGAATGCAGGTTTTGGTAAAGGTTCTTCTCCCTGCCATGGGGCACCTATCCATTGTGCCTTCCATTCATCAGGTTTCAGAAGGCCCATGCTCCAGAAGGCAGGTTCGCTCCAATTCGATGCTTCCCCTTTTTTGTCCCAGGTCCTTACCTGCCACCAGCAATCCTGCCTGGATAACAAAATCTTACCGTTATATAGTATATTATTAGAAAGGTTGGAAACTATTTTACCACTTTGCCATAAATCGGCTTTTCCGTTCAAAAGGTTCTCTTTTGTTCCTGCAACCCTTATTTCCCAGGCAGTCTGAACCTGCCCCCTGTCACCTTTTTCTGCAACGTTAACCCACGATAATCGTGGCTCATGTACATCAATAACCTGTGGATTCTCCATGTATTCACATCTTAGCCTAGTGGGGAAAATCCCGGCTTCAGCGGGAGTATTCAGCAAGGGTAGCAAAAAAAGAAAGAGAAGGTGTTTAGTCATCTTTTATATTTTTTTGGTTATTAGAAAGAATATTTAAAACTATTAATCTGACATTTTCCAGCGGAAAGAACTGATAATAAGTTGATTAAGATTTAAAAATAGCTTCCCCGATAGAAATTTTATTATACAAATTTAGCTTTTTAAATTCATTTTTATTTTTTCAGTTTATCAAAGGTCAGTATCAGATGGCTATACTTAGAAAATAGTTTTGAAAATCAATTATAATTCTGTTTGTTATTACCTTTGTTAAGAAACATGTTAAACAAATAAAATTTTTACAAAACATCCAATGGTACAAAATATTATAATAATGAGCCTGATTTTCCTGTTGAATCACTCATCTCTCCTGAATAGCGAAAAGACATTCTGTAATCCAATGAATCTTAATTACCGATTCCAACCATCAAATCAAGGTTCTTACCGGGAGGCGGCGGATCCAGTGATTACGATATATAAGGGGAAATACTTTCTTTATGCATCGCATAGCGGGGGATACTGGTATTCGGATGATATGCTGGATTGGAAGTTTATTCCTGTCAAAAGCCTTCCAATCGAGGATTATGCTCCCGATGTAATAACCATTAATGACACTACATATTATATGGGTTCAGCAGCGGTTAAGAAAAGTATTTACTATACTACAAATCCATTTGAAGACAACTGGAAACCAATGGATCAAACTTTGCCTTTCCCGGTTTGGGATCCGCATTTTTTCAGGGATGATGATGGAAAGGTATACTTATACTGGGGCTGTTCGGATAAGGATCCGATAAGGGTGGTGCAGCTTAATAAAAAAATGCAGCCAATAGCTGAACCTGCAGTAGTGATTACTCATAACTCTGAAGATCATGGATGGGAAAACCCTGGTGAATTCAATGAAAAAGCAAAGAATGGTTACAATGAAGGTTCCTGGATGACAAAGTATAATGGTAAATATTATCTCCAGTATGCATCACCTGGTACAGAATTTAAAACTTATGCTGATGGGGTATATACTTCAGATTCGCCTACCGGACCTTTTAAATATGAAACTTACAGCCCTTTTTCTTACAAGCCGGGTGGTTTTATTTCAGGTGCCGGTCACAGTGGAACCTTTAAAGATAAATATGGGAACTACTGGCATGTTTCAAGTATGACCATCAGCATACGTCATATGTTTGAACGTCGCCTTGGATTGTTCCCTGCCTGTTTCGACAATGACGGGGTGTTACGGACATTTACTGCATTTGGAGATTACCCGGCTATTATGCCTGACCATAAAATCAATTTCGACAGAGAAAGCCTTTTCAGAGGATGGATGCTTTTGTCATATAAGAAGAAAGCCACAGCTTCCTCATCACTGGAGAAATACCCTGTAAAAAATGCTTTTGATGAAGATATAAGAACATGGTGGTCAGCAGGTACAGGTGATCCGGGTGAATGGCTGAGTGTGGAATTAGATCATAATGTGACGGTTAGGGCTATTCAGGTAAATTTTGCCGATAATAATGCTACGCTTAAGCCTGACAGTAAAAATCTTCAGTACTGTTACCGTATTTTAGCTTCAGATGACCACAAGGTCTGGAAGGTAATTGTTGATAAAAGCAAAAATACCAAAGATGCCTGTCATGACTATATCGAACTGGATAAGCCTGTTAAGGCCAGATATATTAAGGTGGAGAATGTTAAAGTTCCTGATGGTACTTTTTCAATTTATGACCTGAGAATTTTTGGAAAGAAAACCGGCATGAAGCCCAATGAAGTGAACGGATTAAAAGTTGAACGTAGTGTATCTGATGAAAGAAGGGCAATTGTAAAATGGGAAAATGACCCTTCTGCAACTGGCTATGTTGTGAACTACGGTACAGATATTCATAAGCTCTACACATCTGTAATGGTTTATGATGCTGATTCTGTACGGCTAACAGGATTGAATAAAGGGATCAGGTATTATTTTAGTGTTGATGCCTTCAATGAATCGGGGATTACAAAAGGGACCAATGAAATAGCACAATAACAAGCTCTTAAGAGAAATTCTTTTGCTTTATTGAAATTGCATCTGCATTGAGAAGGAGTAAGGAATCTCCCGATTTATATTATTTTGATGTCTAGCGATTTATCAGTTTCGCGCTGCCACCTGAATATCTGTCACCCTGAACCTTGATTTTTGATGATGAGGTATTTATTTCCTGAAGTTCCTCAGTTGTGAGTTCTACTGATGTTGCTCCGAGATTTTCTATTAAGCGATGCAACTTTGTAGTACCGGGAATTGGAACAATCCATGGTTTTTGTGCAAGCAACCACGCGAGTGCAATCTGTGCAGGTGTAGCATTTTTCCGTTTTGCAACCAGTACCAGCAAATCTACAAATGCCTGATTTGCTTTAAGGTTATCAGGTGATAAACGGGGAACAGTGCTGCGGAAATCTTTACTGTCGAAGGTTGTGTTCTTGTCCATTTTTCCTGTCAGGAAACCCTTGCCAAGCGGACTGAATGGCACAAATCCAATTCCGAGTTCTTCGAGAGTTGGTAATATTTCTTCTTCCGGTTCACGCCACCACAACGAATATTCGCTTTGCAAAGCAGTAACAGGTTGTTCTGCATGTGCGCGACGAATATTTTGTACTCCGGCTTCGGAAAGACCGAAGTGTTTTACTTTTCCTTCTTTAATAAGGTCTTTTACGGCTCCGGCAACATCTTCTATAGGTACATTAGGATCAACACGGTGCTGGTAGAACAAATCGATAACTTCTACCTTTAACCTTTTCAGCGAAGCTTCTGCAACCTGTTTAATATGCTTTGGACGACTATCAAGTGCTGAAGCACCGGTTGTATCGAAGCCAAATTTTGTGGCAATCACCACTTTCCCCCGAAATGGAGCAAGAGCTTCTCCAACAAGTTCTTCATTTATAAATGGTCCGTAGACTTCAGCAGTATCAAAAAAAGTTACTCCGCTTTCGACTGCTTTATGAATGAGTGCTATCATTTCATTCTTATCAGCAATAGTTCCATAGCCAAAGCTCATTCCCATACAACCAAGCCCCAGTGAGGAGACTTCAAGGTTGCTTTTTCCAAGTTTGCGTTTTTGAATTTTAGTATCCATAATTCAGTGTATTTATATTTTTTTTGTAGAAATATATATGCCGCAAGCAAAGGAAAATCTTCTTGCATGAACTCAAACATTTCTGAATTGATGAAAAAAATGCTGATTGAAAATGCAGAAGAAACCACTCCGGATATTATCAAGTTGCTCCCATTTGTAAGGTATGAGAGGATTGGAAAAGGATATTGCCTGCTTTTTAACTTCAACCACTTTATCGGCATAATGCACCTGACTGTTCCCTTTTACAAGCATTATTTTATAAAAATCGCGCTGTTTATAAGGTACAGGTTGAGCCTTGTCCCCAACAAAAAGCTCAAGACTGAAGACATTAAAATGACCGATTTCGTCTTTAAGATTATCGGGCATCCAATCAAATTTCCTTTTATAAAAGTCTTCTTTGGTTTCAATCTTATCCATGAATGCAAAATTACAAATTTCAAATAAAATCACGTGTTTTATAATTATGATCTCCTTCCCGGGAGGCTGTTGAAAAAGTATGTTTCGCTTATTTTTCTCCTTTGTGGTACTTTGTGCATAACAGTGTGATCCTTTGTGGTTAATGTTGTAGTCTTTCTCACGAAGGGACATAAAGGTCGTCACGAAGATTCACGAAAGACTTTTTCAACAGCTTCGCGGGAAAGAGGGTTAAGCATGATTACTGATATTCATTTTTTAACATAACTACTATTGAAAGAATAGATCAAACTTTCATTCCAGACAAAGTCTTTATGTCCGTGAACGTGCGATTGAATTGTCTTGTTCCAGAATAAAGAGAAAAGAACCTGGAAATTTCTTCGTTATGTGGTATGAGGGTGGTTAACCGGGCTTATATTCTGAGATAAATGCCATTGAATTGTAAAAAATCACCATCGTACAGAAATCTCTCCATTCTCATTGCGAAAGGTGATTGTTTGTACAGACCCGTTGCCAAAGCTTTTTTCAGGATGACCGTTTACTGTATATTTTGAACCTGCCGGGAATCCATGTAAAATCAATTCAACGGAATGGAATCTGGTACCATAATCGCCCTGCACACTATTTAATGTAATTTCATGATCCTGAGGGATAAAATTTATCACCCTATTATAATATTTGCCCAGCCTGTACTGGTAAGTTATTCCATCGTCTTCATAATAGTTGAAACTGCTGGGCATATCGCCGTACCAGATATTCAGATTCATAACACCATCACCTTTGTCAACAGTGCTGCGTATTACATTTTGCATTGGAATTATTGCACCGGCTTTTATAAATACAGGCAGATCGTTTAAGGGTGATCCTGCCCATATTACCTTGTTACCTTCAATTTTTTCATCATTGCTGAAACGGTACCAGGTACCAGATGGCAGATAAACCTGTTCAGCTTTATCAGTGCTGGCAACCGGAGCTACAAGCATGGAGGGTCCAAATAAAAATTCGTTTTCAAAGCTGGTATTATATACTTCATTATCATGCGTGTAATCTATCGCTAAGGTCCGGTTAATGGGAATGCCGGTTCTTGAGGTTTCATAAAACGAGGAATATAAATAAGGCAACAAACGGTAACGTAACTGAATGGAGTGTCGTATCAGTTTCTCGTTACCCTCACCCCATGCCCAGGGTTCATGTGAGGTGTTTCCTTTTGCTGTATGACTGCGGAACAAGGGTGTGTAAACACCCAGCGACATCCATCGCACCATCAGTTCGGGAGTAGGATTTCCAGTGAAACCTCCGATATCCACACCATCAAAGGCAACTCCTGTTAGCCCCATGCTGTTAATCATCCTGTAGGCAAGCAGCATATGATCATCCGTAGAGTTATTATCACCCGTCCACATAGCTGAATATCGTTGAATACCTGAGTATGCGGCGCGAGTCAGCACAAATGGACGGTAACCATTCAGCAAGGTCTTTGTGCCTTCAAATGTTGCTCGCGCCATTTGCATTCCATAGATGTTACGAGCTTCCTTCAGTGTAATTGTATTTCCCCCCTTTCCGAATTCAACCAGAGGCGGAATATCCTGTCCCCATGCTGCAGGTTCATTCATGTCATTCCAAAAACCCGTTACCCCGTTATCGGTAAGAACCTTGAAATTACCACCCCACCATTTTCTGACAGTGTCTATCGTAAAATCGGGGAAATGACTTCTTCCGGCCCATACACTTCCGGTATAAGGTCTCCCATCAGGGTAGTGTACGAAAAAGTGGTTTTTCAAACCGGAAATATAAGGCAGATAGCCATTTGAATCAATCTTAATCCCTGGATCTACGATTGTTACAAGGTGCATACCCATTGTTTTCAATGAATCGGTTAGAGCTATTGGATTAGGGTAAGTATCAGGATTCCAGGTAAATATTCTGTAACCGTTCATATAATCTATATCACAATAGATGACATCACAGGGTATGCTGTCCTGCCTCATTTTACTGGCGACACCAAGTAATTGCTGCTGGCTCATATAACTGTACCGGCATTGTTGATATCCAAGGCTCCATAACGGAGGCATTTCCATTCTTCCGGTAAGCCAGGTATAATCCCTTATCTGGCCTGCAACCGAAGAAGCTCCGAAAAAATAATAATTCATAGCACCTTCTTCAGCACCAAAAAAATACATAGTACCATCCGTTGAACCTCCAAAATTGAAAAATGATTTATAACTGTTATCAAAATAAATACCGAAAACGCTGTTCGAATGAATACCAATAAAATAGGGCAGGGTTGAATAAAGCGGATCAGCCTTCAGCCCATAACCAGCGTCATCAGTATTCCAGTTTACATAAGATTGCTCACGGCGATTCAGTGGTCCTGTCTTCTCTCCAAGACCAATAAATTTTTCATCACTGGTCAGTTTTCGGAAGCTTGTTATTTCCTCTCCTTGCCGGGAAACGCCGAGGGAAGGTGCATCCCCGTCAAGCCATTCTCCCCTTGCATTAAAAAAATCTATACGCATCGGGTTCTTCTGCACTACAACTTTCAGGGAATCGGTGAGGAGTGTTATTTCCTTTTCCCCGGTAATCATTTTATTAAAATCCATTACTCCTTTCTGAACAACAGCATAGGATGGACTAACCAGCATATCAGGGGCAGCTATCCTTACTCTTACAATAGCAGGGGCAAGGACGCTTATTTGAACATCCTGATTGTCGGCAGTCGCAAAATGTATTACGTGATCAATTTTTCGAACCTCTTTCACTGCACCTATCTGGTGGCTTATCAGATTATCTTGTGCAATGCTTTTTAAAGGAAGAAACAGAAAAAGAAGAGGATAGATAGCTTTTCTGTATTTCATGATTCTTTTTGTTTTTAATCAAAGATCTTATGAATTCAAAGGCAGTAATAAAACAAATTATTTAATAGTAAGTTTAAGAGGTAATTTTATAATAGCGAAAAAAATCCTTATGCGTTCGGAAGCAATAACCTACCTGAGAGTATAATCAGGCTAAGGATAGAAAAATAAATATTATGCCGGTCGTTGTTTTCATTTTACCAAATCTCATTAAGATAATATGAGATAAATTGTTTAATTTGGGTGTTAATACTTGTATAACCTTATTAATCCAATTGACATGAAAATCAAATTATTATTACTTGTTATTGCTTTATTCGCGATTTCAAAATTGTATGGTCAGGTCTCTGACAACCCTGTGACTGCAGTGATACTTTCGGGATATTCTGAAAGGGCATACACATCGGAGCCGGTAAATGATCAGCAGCTCGATGAAATTCTGAAGTGCGGCATCAAGGCTCCCAGTTCAAGGAACAACCAACCATGGAAGTTCACGGTAATAAAAGACGAGACTACCATGAAGGATATTATCAAGGATGCTATTCCCGGTAATGTATTGATTATTGTATCGGGTATTGAATCAGAAGCAGGAACCACCCCTGATTTCGATTGTGGTCTGGCTGCCGAGAGTATGTTTATAGCTGCCCATGGTCTTGGTCTTGGTGCACGCATATATGGAAGTCCTGCTGCAAACATAAATTCAAAAAAAGAGCTCTTCCAGATCCCATCAGGGTGCAAGGCTGTGGTAGTGCTGCGGGTAGGCAACATAGATAAAAGTGTGGACGCAGTATCGGCAGCAACGCCAAGGAAGAAGGCTGAGGAGATTGTTAATTTCAAAAAATAGTTTTACTTAATTGATAGCTGACATTCTGTAACAGTCCCATTATAAGACTTGATACAATGAAAGTGCATTATCCGGAGAGTTTCTGCGCTGAAGGGATATTCTAAAATTTGTTGTTATTGTAAAATGAAGAAAATAAACCTGCCACTGGTACTGGTCCTGCTTTTATTCCTGTTAGTTTATTGCACCACTAACAAATCGTTGCAAGAAGTTAACTTTTATCAGCAGGTTTCAGGGCTGCCTCACATAGAAGGGAAAACCCGATACCTGGCATCTCCTTATGTAACAGCCGGAGACAGGGTGTATATGATCGGCTATCAGGATGGTTCCTTTCCTGATCTTGGCTGGCATATTACCGGCGAGATGGGCGGGATCTGGGATCATCCTGTTAAACTCATGGACGGATTCAATGCAAAAATCACTCTGCAAGGCAGCAACGATTCTTACTGCCTGAACAGAGCAGATAAATTCATCAACTATCCCATGGCTAACAGTCATCATTTTACCTGGGAGAAAGAAAACTTAGCCATCGAACGTTTTCAGTTTGTTCCTGATGACGTTGAAGGGGTAATCGTAGAGTACATAATTAATAATCAAGGGAAAGAAGATAAAGATATTGTTTTCTCTTTTACGGGAATGACCGACCTGAGGCCTACATGGTTAGGGGAACGCACTAACATGATTGATGCCGTTGACAGCATCTACTTTGATGACAGGTTGTCAGCACTAATAGGGAAAGATAATAATAATCCCTGGTATGTTGCCTTCGGATCATCATTAAAGACAGATAATTTCTCAACGGAAGACAATAATTGTCAGACTACTACCCAAAAAGGTCTTGGCAGGAATGCCACGTTATCATTCTCGCTTAGATTAAAGCCAAACCAGAAAAAGATAATCCCTTTTTTCATAGCGGGCTCCTATAAGTCAAAAGAATCACTCCTGGCAAATTATCATATATTAATGATGGAAGGATATTCAAAACTAACACAGAAAATTGAACGATATAAAAAGATTAACAATATATCTCATCTCACTATCCCTGATAAAGGCATTGAGCAAATGTATGAGTGGTTAAAGTATAATACCGATTGGCTCGTTCGGAATGTTCCGGAAATAGGTGTTGGTCTGTCTGCGGGCTTACCTGATTATCCCTGGTGGTTTGGAGGAGATGCAACTTATGCTTTGCAGGGAGTTCTTGCAACAGGCGATCATGAACTGGCAAAAAGCACTATAAGTCTGCTCGAGAAGGTATCTGAAAAGACAAACGGAAATGGACGAATCATTCATGAAGTTTCGACAAACGGAGCAGTTTATAATCCGGGACTCCTAAGCGAAACAGCCCTTTTTATCACTCTTCTGAAAAATTATTTTGAATGGACCGGAGATAAACCATTTATAACAAAATTATTCCCTGAAGTAAAGAAAGGAATTGAGTGGCTGCTCGATAATGATATCGATGGTAATGGATATCCTGACGGAAAAGGAATGATGGAGATACCCGGATTGGATAAAGAAATGATAGATGTTGCTGCATATACACAACAGGCATTATCATCAGCTGCAGAAATAGCCAAAGCACTTGGAGAGAATAAATTAGCTTCAGATTATCAGAAGCTGGCTGATGATCTGAGAGCAAAGATAAACAAAGAATGGTGGAATGATACTGCCCGGTCATTTGGTGATTTCCGGGGCACTGTGGCTGAAGCAAAGCCGATTTTGAAAGGAGCTATCATACGAGCCGATACGCTTAAAAAACCATGGATCGTTGCTGAATTGAAAGAAACGGAAAAACAACTTGGCAAATATCAGGCAGGCGAGCAGATTCCGCTTATAATATACCGTAACTGGGTTGTTAACACACCACTCGAAACAGGTGTGGCAGATTTTGAAAAAGGAAAGGCCGCACTTGAAACCGCTAAAAAGTATGAAAATCCCTATGGTGTATATGTAACCGGTATTGACAGAACTGAAGAGCCTGACAGTATAGTACTCAAATCAAGGAAGAAAATATTTTCGTACACAGGAGCAGTAATGACATTACCAACGGGAGTACAGGCAGTTGCTGCAGCTAATTATGGCAAGCCTGATGATGTATTACGCTATGTCACAATGCTATATCGTTCTTTCAGCTATGCTTTGCCCGGGTCTATGTATGAAGTATCTCCCGACTTTGGAATGATGGTACAGGCATGGAATAATTATGGTGTGGATGTGCCAGTTATAAACTATTTTTTTGGCATTAAACCTAAGGCTTATGATAAATCGATATTCATTTCACCTGATATGCCTTCAGAATGGAAAGATGCTTCAATAGATAACGTCAGGATAGGCAGTAATTCATTTAGTCTTGCCGTAAGTAGGGAAAGTGATCACAGAGAGTACATAATCAGACAGACACTGGCTGCCTGGACAGTTATAGTGGATATTAAAAATTCGAAAAGGATATTAGTTAATAATAAGGAGATAGATCGCAGAAAAACAGATGGAGACAGGTTAATGCTGACAGGAAAGGAAAATGACGTACTAATTTATTAATGCGGATTAAGATTTTTTCCCGGATTATTTACAAATTCAATGTCTTTACAGCTATTATCGCTGTAGAAAGTCCTGTTTAAAATATTGCTCCGATAATCAATATGTACATTAAGATCATTTTCGGAGGACGGGGTAATCATTATATTTCCGGGAAAAGGTATATGATCTGGCTTGTAATAAGCCAGATCATGTAATCGTAAACAGTAGTAGTACATTCTTTTAGTAGTACAATATCCTTTATTGCTTATCTCTTTTGAAACAGCAGGCTTCAGTTGATCAGAACAAGTAATTATTGGCAAATATTCTATCAGTCTGGCATTCATGTCACAGTCATCAGGACAAAAACCAGTCAAAAGAAAATTTGACAGATGCCGGAATACTTCACTTAAGTGGTTTATTCTCATATTGATTGCTTCCTATGAAGGCAGTAATGGAAACCAGGAATGCAGGTATTTGTTTGCAAATTCATGGATTTGCTTTAACCTCAGGTGATATAAAGGTTGTTCCACAGTCAGAGAGCACCCTATGATCAAAGGTGAAATAAGGCTATCAGGAAGATTAAATTGACTTCAGGAAATGATGCATTACTGTTCGCAATCAATAATGATTCACTGAAATTAATTAATTGCCCAGATAAAAAATAATCTCTGTCAAAGAATTTTCAAATCCCTGTTTGCTAACTCATTTACTGCATTTGAGAGAAAAATATATTCTGAACATATGTTTATAACATATTCATTTTCACCCCAGAAGAAAGGCCAATCCTCTTTGTTCTCTAGGAAGTCAGGCTTGAATAAAAGCAAACCCGGAACAACACCTCCGGCGATAAATGTAAAATCAGCCCTGTTGCTGCCATAAGCTACTTCTTTTGATCGTGTTCCGACAGCAGAAACAAACGAAAGATTTGAATATGGGTGACAGCCGAATATGTAATTCAGGCCTTTATATACATCTTCAGGACTGAGAATATCAGGGAAGGCATTATAAGCATAATAGTTGGTAATGGCAAAGTTTATAATAACGCTGTTTCCGCCCCAGCCTCTTGAGGTAATAGGAACTCCATATGGATTCTCTTTGCCATAGCCGTCAATAGTGTGTTTATATTTAACCACATAGGCTCTTACTTTAGCTTTAAAGTCATTGTCCATGTAAGGCAACGCTTGAATAGCCAAAAATATTCCTCTGCTAACATCAGCTGATCGTTCAAGAGCTGGCCATAATAAATCGAGGAAGCGTTTTGAGTATTTCTTGTCTTTTGTGGTAATATATAATTGAAGTGCTGCATTCATTTCTGAAGTAGCACCAAACTGTGCACCCAGGGAATCAGACGGCCGGGTTTTAGAGATGTTCTCATCCCACATTTTCTGAGCAGCTGCAAGGCATCTGTCTGCCAGTGGCTTATTAAACTGTATCAAAGCACGATTTGTAGCAGCCAAAGCACCGGCCGTAAAATAATCGAGTGATGCATTTCTGTTTGTGAAAGCCCATCTGTCATCCATTGTACCGCTTGACTTACCATCTGTTTCGTATGGTTTCAGTTTCGGATTATATGGAAGGTTATCTGTTTCATCGACAGCGTCACCAAGATGATGATACTGATAAAGATTTGGTACTATAATACCTCTGACCGGATGCCCGATATTTTCAACCTGTGCAACTACGTTAAGAGCTCCGTGTTCTATCTGCTGCAAGATATCTGGTTTGCCGTCAGGACGATGTATATCCACATAACGGGTAGCCTGGTCAATAAATGTTTCATCCCTGTTAACTTTAAATTTTTCCCATGTATCAACGAAATTCAATAAAACAGTTGCATGGGATAAGGTCTGAATATCGAAGTCCCCTGCATCAAACCACCCGCCGACATTTAATCCTGGAATGCGGTCATAATCTTTATATTTTGTATCTGTAACCGGTCCCATTCTGTAGCCATCAAAATGCTGATGATTAACAGGAGCCTGAAGCGCGTCATCCAGATAAGGAACACCATGCCAGGTTCGGTAAGCTTCATTAACCATCATGTGATCCATTTGCACCGGAAACCAGACATCAAGAGTAGGATGCCATACATTACTGTAGACATCTTTTCCAATAATGAAAGTATTGGTCGACTGGGTACCATACTTAATAAAGTAGATTCCCGGATCTTGAACTGAAGTAAAATCAAATTTAAGATAATTATATCTGGTGTATTTTCCCCATAGGATAACATCAGCAGTCAGTTTTTCAACGAACTTACCTTCGGGAGTAACCTGGAAAAGCGATGCTTTTTGTAATGGCGTATCGTTTTTATCAAGTTCAATAACTGCTATTTTTTCCTGACCCGGGTGATAGCCAACCTGTGAAAACTGAATTACCGGGGTTCTCTTCCAATTTGGAATTGCATTTGGTTCAAGATACCACTGCAGGACAGTTCCGGTTTTTTTTGAAGGCAGAATACTACGAACGATGAACCAACCGTTTTGAGCCAGGTCACGGCCATCGAAGAGCATCAGGTCAGCATCCAGCGCCTGAATTTTAACAAAATTTTCAGGATCTTCGGGAGCCAATAAAATAGTTTTACCGGTTGAAAGGGGAAGTGGCACAATAAATTCATTTCTTCCTCTGTCATCAAATGTTGTATGACCAGCAAATTGTTTTATTTTATTACTCAAAGGTTCCATTTTTGTAGAACTCGAAGGGTATAGGGGAAATTCACCCGGTACGCCGTCAACCACATAGGTTTTTCTAAAATACGACGACGGTATAAATTCGAGATTAAAACCTGCACGACCTTCTAGTTTTTCAGGAAGAGGTTTATCAAGAATTACGGTAATAAGTACTCCGTTATCCTTTGATGTAACACTTATTTTTGAATCAAAATCATAGTCGTTGTATCTCAATCCCAGGCTAATTGTATTGGTTGCTTTATCAATTTTTCTATCGACCACAGTTGGTACTAGATCCCATTGTTCAGGCGTGTTCTGCAGCCTTACCGCACCACCTGTAGAGGTTCTTACACCATGATGAATAATTTCTATTCCAGCATTTTTTTCATCATTGAACATACCGGTATACTGATTGCTGTATACAAATATGTTCACGCCAGGAGTCTCAAAATATCCTAAATCATTCAATTGCAGTTTTTGGCTAAAGGAATTATTTGAGCATAAAATAAGCAAAACTCCTGTAATAATCAGTACATAAAACTGTTTGAAAATAATGGCTTGAGCTTTGTTCTTTCGCCCTGGTCTTCCAGCAGAAACATTGCTGCTTTCAAATTTGCTTTTCATGGTAATTACATTTAGATTATTCAATATGATAATTCTTAATATTATTATGTCTAATTGAGCACCAGCTGCTCAAAATTATACAGGTTATTACTTCACACCGGCCAGGTATTCCCACCGGGATATTTGCTAAAAGTGTATTTAATCTTTAATTCATCGAATATGGAAATCAATGTGTGGAAATTTTTCCAGGCAATGGCACAATGTTCACTATTATTGATTATCGGATAATTTTTTTCAGTGTATGGAATAAGATCTTTCAGCAGGTCTTTCTCGAATGTTGAGAATGCCTCAACCTTATCAAAAGCCATAATATTTCCGGCTGGCCGGTCAGCTTTCATAGCTCTTCCGTTTGGCAGCACCAGAATCATCATTTTATCTTTCTTTTCAGCATAAAGGCTATCCAGGATTACCTGCGGTTGGCCATAATTCAGCCATGCCTTTTCGTCACCACCAATACCATGCAATAAGTAGAGTAAAGGAAGCTTCATGTCTTTTAAATAACCTGTAGGTGTATAGATAAGTGTTTTCCGTTTTTTACCTACTGTTTTTGAATTGCAGGTAATCGTGTCCGTATTACCTTGGTGTATGTCTGAACGAAATATGTAGATACCTGCTGGTGCAGGCGTTACAGTATTTTGAGAATTTGCATTATATACATATACCATTATTACTACGGTAAGAGCAATAATTTGTCTCATAATATGTCCTGTTTATATAATGATATTATATAAGTGATTCAAATTTTTAAAACGTGATTCATAGATTATATAAATTTAGAAAATAATATTTTATTAAGTGTAGTGTTATACTTTTAAGATAAAGAAAGTTATAAATAGATGTCTTGAAAATAAGAACTGCTTCATCGCAGGTAATCCTCCTGATGATTTCAGGCTTAAAAACCGGAATTGTTCAGAAACATGAAAGACCTGGAATGTGGATAAAAGTTGCAACCGGTCTAGCAACCTTAAACTTTAAAACCTGAATTTTCTATCAGAACTACTAAATTATTTTACAAATTATTGCATGCAGTATTCTTTTAGACTATTTCCCATACTTCAATTTCCCCATCAATTATTTTAAAAAGAGGATGGGGCTCAATATAAGTTTCTTTCAATAATCTAAAATATCTCTCAATATCCCGGGTTTTCAATTTCTTTAACAGATGTTGCGCCTCGTATTCTATTTGCCTGCTGGTGACGGTTAAAGATACATGTTCATTACAAATATTGAATTTTTCTTTATTGAAATGATATCCGCGTATTTTCGATTCCTGGTAAACTGCCGCCAAATATTTATTAATCCCCTTAAGAGGATTGTCAGAATTTTTAAAACGTATTAATTGCGGATGGTTTTTATACCCTCTGGTTTTTCCCTCCAGTACATTTTTTGCCAGCAATGTTTCTCGCCAAAGTGCAAGTAAACCTTTAGTATCCAGATATTTAGGATGTATTGACCAGATTCTCATTATTGAAATATATTTAATCTGTTTATTTCTGCCAGATTTTACAGTATTTGATTTCCACCAGCATTAAAGGTACAGTAAAGAAATTTTCCATTGATAAAAAGGGCTTCACTTTTAGACACTTTTAATATTAATTAAGCCATTTAACTATGTGAAAACCAGAAAAACTAACTATAGCAGAGAGGAACGCACCCCATAAAATATCAATAAAAACTATATTCAATGGCCAGCCTTTCAGTGTGGCTAAATTTGTTAAATCGTAGGTGGCATAAGTAAATATACCAAATAAAGCCCCCATCAAAATGGCATAAAAGGCAGA
Organism: Bacteroidales bacterium UBA1797; assembly: GCA_002319885.1. Taxonomy (GTDB): domain Bacteria; phylum Bacteroidota; class Bacteroidia; order Bacteroidales; family VadinHA17; genus LD21. The sequence continues at coordinate 9,730 of DCFT01000089.1, read as the reverse complement.
ATTTTTGTTTACTGCCGGGTAAATCGCAAAAATTGAAATCCCCACAATGTAAATAAGGTAGAAGACGATAGCTGCTGTCCAGTTGACCTTGTCAGTTAAAAAACCACCCAGGTACTTCTGATACAGATTCTTTGCGATAATGCCGAGCCAACACATATCGATAATCAAAAAAACTATGAGAGTCAGAAGGTAACTAATAACTATATTTTTAATGTTCATTGTGATTATATGTCAAACTAGTTTATCAATTCCATTAAATGTTGCTGGTTTATAACATTTCCAAAAATGTAACCAGTTGGATCTATATCTGCTTTTTTTATTCATTTAAGTCATGTTTTCTGGTTTATCTGACTAACATCAGTTCTTTTCAGTAAAAGGCAGATCTTAAGAGCTTCGTCTGCATGACGTTGAGTTTCTGTTTGTGAATCGAAAATATAAACTACCTTGCCTGACCGGTCTACTACATAAGTAACTCGTCCTGGAATTAATCCGAAAACCTTGCCGGGAACTCCGAATAATTTTCTTACAATATTCCCGGCATCACTTAACAAGGTATACTTAAGTCTGTTTGTATCTGCAAATTCTTTATGACTTTCTACTGATTGACTGCTTATGCCAATAACAACTGCATCTGCCTCATCAAATACGTCAGAGAGATCACGGAAATAGCAGGCTTCTCTAGTGCAATTCAGGCTGCCATCCTGTGGGTAGAAAAAAATAACCAGTTTTTTCCTGCCCAGCAAAGAGGAAATATCAAAATCATTACCATTTTGATCTTTAAGAGTAAAAGAGGGGATCGTATCACCGACCTGGATTTTATTCATAAATATTCTTTATTGAAGTGCTTGCAAAATCCTTAATGCTTCATCCACGTGCCTGGTGACTTGTGTCTGAGAGTTGAAGATATAGATCACCTTACCCATTTTATCGACTATAAATGTTACGCGGCCCGGCAATAATCCCAACAAATCGGAGGGCACGCCAAATTTCTTCCGGATTTTATTTCCTTCATCGCTCAGCAAGGTAAAACTGAGTCTGTGTTTTTCGGCAAATTCTTTATGGCTTTTAACGGATTGTCCACTAATTCCAATTATAACAGCATTGGCTTCCTTAAAAACCTCAAACTGATCTCGAAATGAACAAGCCTCTTTGGTGCATCCGGGGCTATCGTCTTTTGGATAGAAATAAATCACAAGGTTCTTTTTTCCGAGGACAGAATTGATGTCGAACAAATTTCCGTTTTGATCAGCCAAAGTAAATGGTGGGATACTGCTTCCGATTTTGATTTCGTTCATTTTTTTTTGAATAAAGGTTAAATAAGATGTAAAAAAGAGCAGATAAATGATTATATAAAAACGATAGAAATTTATAAATTTCAGTGAAACATATCCTGAACATGCCAGGTGATGGCTTCAGGGTATTTCAATTTCTAAAGGATCATCCTGACTTTCTGCAAGAAACCATTCATCATTTAAAAACCTGTCATTTGTTATTCGATCGATTGTTGCCTTAATATACTTTCCCTCTGCGGAAACTGCGATATCCCCGTTTGGGAGAATTATTTCTGCAGTACCTTCAAAAGTACGGGTTCCTTCTCTTGTGACACGTCCCACAATTTTCAACTCCTGTCCAAGTGGTATGGGCTTCCTGAATTTGGTTTTCAATTCCATTGTCACACCCCATATTTGTTCATTTTTCCCATTACAAATCGATCGGGCAATTGTTTCGTCAAGAATGGTCGCTGCTATTCCTCCATGCATTCGTCCCGGGTAACCCTGGTGTTGCTCTGATGGACTGATCAAAGCAACCAGTTCTTTGGCATTGGTTTCGTAAAATTTTGCATGCAGCCCAAAATCATTTTTTTCACCGCATACAAAACACATCTTCGAGATATGCTGCTTTTTCAGTATTTTATGTTTCACATTAATCAGTTTTTTACTAAAAATAAGAATTTATATTGATAGTCAATTTTTTCTGTGAAAAAGAACTTAAATTAACATTTTGAAAGTAAACAAACATTTCACTTTTAGATTTCAATTTATTGTCATGAAAAATATTTCAAGGAAGCAATTTTTACTTCAGTCAGCTCTTGGACTGGGATCGGTAGTGTTATTTTCAGGATTCGATTTTACCTCAAAAAAAACCGATGGTGACTTTGTTATTGGGGAAACAGCATTTGGAAAAGTACGAGGCAGAAGGGAAAGAGGTGTGAATATTTTTAAAGGGATACCCTATGGCGGTAGTGTTACTGGCGATAACAGGTTCGCACGTCCGGCTCCGCTGGAGCCATGGAAAGGAGTAAAAGATGCTATCAGGCTTGGAACTCCTGCAATGCAGAGTCCTAAAACTGTCTATGGCATTGATGAACCACAACCAGGTGAAGACTGTCTTTTCCTGAATATCTGGACGCCAGCTAATGATAATAAGAAACGTCCGGTGATGTTTTATAATCATGGAGGGGGATTCAGCACAGGCTCCGGAGGAAGTGCCGGTCAGGATGGTGCCAACCTTGCAAGATATTTTGATGTTGTGGTAGTCGAAACAAATCACAGACTGAATATTTTTGGATATCTCTATCTTGGCGACGTGGCAGGAGAAAAATATAAAACCTCTGGAAATAATGGAATGCTGGATATTGTCGACGGACTGAAATGGGTAAATCAGAACATTGCAGAGTTTGGAGGCAATCCAGACAATGTAATGATATGGGGCGAGTCGGGTGGTGGCGCAAAGACTTCCTGTCTGTATGCAATGCCTTCTGCAGCAAATTATTTTAACAAGGCTTCAATCGAAAGCGGGCCGGGGGTAATGATGACGCCTGTTGAAACAGCCATTGAAACAACCAAACTTCTCTTTAAGGAACTGAATATTTCGCCGAAAGACTGGCACAAACTTATAGAACTGCCGGCTGATAAACTTTTTGAAATACAACCTCAGCTGATGAAGGCAGCAGCTGCGATGACAGTAACAAAGACCAGTTCCTTTCAGCCGAGAGGAATAGGCTCATCAGGTATCGGAGGTTTCTCGCCTGTTGTTGACGGAATAGTTCTGACAGGTCATCCGTTTAGTCCTTCGGCCCCGGCGATCTCAATAAATAAGCCTCTCTTGGTTGGTTGGAATGAGGATGAATATACATTTTTTGCCACTTCTTCAGGAGATGTATCAGGATGCCAGTTACAAGACTTTGATGCTTTGTATACAAAACTGGAGCCGCAATTCGGAGAAAATACAGAAAAAATAGTAAAAACATATCGTAGCTCAAGGCCCAACGCATCTCCATCATCCATTTTTGTTGAAATAATGTCAATGACTATTATGGGGTTGGGTTCAATTGAAATTGCCGAAAAGAAGACAAAACAAGACGCAGCACCCGTCTATTTGTATAATTTCGGATACAAGTCAGGGCTGAAAGTACCCAATACTGATTTTCCGATGGGAACGGCACATGCTATGGATATTGGATTTAAGTTCAATAATGTAAGGCCAGAGATGCCCGGACAGTATCTGGCAGGCGACAAGCCTGAACGATTTAAAGCTTCATTGAATTTTGCCGGGCTTTGGACCAGTTTTGCTTTTACAGGAAAACCGGGTGTAAAGGGTCAGCCGGAATGGCCTGCTTATGATCTTGGTAGAAGAGCGACATATAAAATTGATACAGAATGTGAAGTTATATACGATCGTAATAAAGCTGAACGCGAAATGTGGGCTTCACTGGGCTATTTAGGCAGTCAGGATTAAGTCGGATCACAAGCGGGAAAACTTCAAAATATTTTGTTGACCGGGTTGGAAACATTCTTCTTCCGGAATTGTTTCCTGAAAATGGCAAGGATATTCATCACCGGCTCATCGGATGGTTTGGGTAGCATGGCTGCAAAGTCGTTGGTCAATATGGGTCACTATGTCGTCCTGCATGCACGCAATGCTGACAGGGGAAGGCAGGCACTGGCAAAAGTGCCGGGGGCAGAGAAAGTTTTGACAGGAGATCTCTCGATTATAGAAGAGACTAAAGAGTTAGCTGCGGAAGTTAATACACTTGGCCACTTCGATGCAATTATACATAATGCCGGTGTATACCAGGTCGCCAATAAGATGATTTTTGCTGTAAACACTCTTGCCCCATATATTCTGACTTGTTTGATTCAAAGACCTGAACGGCTGATTTACCTTAGTTCGGCCATGCATTTGCATGGAGATCCTGGATTGAAGAATTTGTCACACGACACAACCCAGTATACTTACTCTGATTCCAAACTTCATGTAGTAATCTTGTCTATGGCTGTAGCCCGCAAATGGCCGGAAGTTTATTCCAATGCGGTTAACCCCGGCTGGGTTCCTACAAAGATGGGAGGAAGGAGTGCACCTGATAATCTTGAGAGAGGCGCAGAGACCCAGACCTGGCTGGCTGTAAGCAACGATAAAGAAGCAAGAGTAAGCGGGCGGTATTTTTATCACATGCGTGAAACACATTTTCTCCCCGAATCAGTCGATCCTGAAGTACAGGAGAAATTTCTTGCGTTATGCAAAGAAATCAGTGGTGTTGGTTTCCCCTTGGATTGAAGAGCTTTAAATAAGTGAATTATTGTTTAGAAAATTCTGATATCATTAATAACTGTCATCATATCTTCATTGAAAACTAATATGATTTAAAGTTCGAGACGTGAGTCATCAATATCAGTGATGTTTTGGATAACTCCAAAAAAACAAGAGGTCGGTTTTGAGCTCTTGTACCTCCGGGCATACTGATGCTTGCGGTCAGCATCCTGGTATCAGAGGAGGACCAAAGTCGCAAGCCATTATGAGTTCATATATTATGCAAGATACTCAGGTCATAAAGAACATGACGAAGGAACTCAATGGGAAGCAATGTTTTAAACATATTCATGGAATTATTCAGGATTGAACTATTTTATTTTATTGCTGTTTAATATGTAATTTGACATTATTCAGCAATTTTGAGCAGGAAATATATTAGACTCAGATTCTAAGTTGCTCTTATTAATATAGGCTAAAATGACTATGACAGTATTTTTCTCAGTGGTTTTGGGGATACTTTTGCTGTTCTTTGGAAGAAGGCTTTTCTGGCTTTTTGTTGGAGTGGCTGGTTTTATAGCAGGTCTAACCCTTATTCCGCATTTAATAAGTGACCAGTCAGAACTGACCATTCTATTATTAGCCATAATCGCTGGAATTATTGGTGCCTTCTTAGCCATTATGATGGAAGGGTTGGCTATCTTGATTGCTGGTTTCCTGGCCGGAGGTTATTTAATGACTACATTAGTAGTTTCCATCGGCTTTTCAGTCTCAGTTGAACCTTCGGTAATCTACATCATTGGAGGCATTATTGGACTTCTGCTGGTGGCTGTCTTATTTGACTGGGCAATTATCATTCTATCCACGTTGCTGGGGGCTGATATTCTTATGCCGTTCCTGCACATCTCCGGTTCCAATTATTGGCTGATTTTCCTTGGATTGGTTGTTGTTGGTATAGCTGTACAGGCTGGTATATGGCATAGTCGTTATCCTGTTAAACGTACATGGGGTCGTCGTCCCTGGTATTAATCCCAATCTCAGCTTTAACTTCATCTTTAATCTCACCTCAGCATCTGGCCCGGCTTTACGATTAAAGTGTGAAAAGTAGTGTCCTAAGAAGCTTATTATTCTGGTTAAATCGGCTAAAAGTATTTGCTTAGCTCTTGTGTAAAATTAAATGGGGATTATGGACTCAATTGCCGGAAAATTCACATTAATTTCATCAATGACTCAACAAAATGGAGAAAAGCATGTTGAAGAAGATTATAGAGGTAGTTATGTATCATACCTGGCAATTGAAATTTTAAACTTTGAAATGGAGTATTAATTGTAAAGTCATGAAAACAATTACAGAGACAAACGATAGAAAATGGTTTACGGGGAAATATATAAAAAATGGGAAGATCTTAGGAATATTCCTTTATGTGATTGTATTTACAGGCGCATGTGTAGCCTTTAGTTCCTGTGCTGCCGGATATGTAGTCACAGAACCATCATATAATGACGTATATGACAGGCCGGTCAGTCCTGGCCTGGGATATATCTGGATTGATGGTGACTGGAGATGGAACCACCGGTCAAATATTTATGTCCATGAGCATGGATATTGGACAAGACCAAGAACCGGCCAATCATATGAACCAGGTCATTGGGAAAGCGGACCTCGTGGTAAATCCTGGGTCAAAGGTCGCTGGGAAAGAAGAAATAATGCATCAGGCCATGTCCATGATCGTGATAATAACCGAAGGTAAATGCCCGAATGTGATTTCTTATTCTTTCTAGCTGCTAATAGGAATATATCATGAACAATTATGGTAGTCATAGAGTAGACGACCGGGTGCTTCTTTGCCAAAAAACTCATTAAATTAAATAGCTCAGTGCTCAGTGGAAGTTGGAAAGGGCTCTTTAATATATGAAAAAGCCCCGCATTTCTGCGAGGCTTCTCGGTACCCCCAACGGATAAAAGTTGCAACCAATTCAGCAGTTCCGTGAATGCATCCTGATAAACTGAAGTGAGCGTTCAGTCTTTTAGTTCATTATAATGTGATAACCTACCGAAAATGCAACAGGATATAAATTATTTGTAAACTCCACACCTCTGTTTTGCATTAGATCAAAATAATCCTTTACATCGTTTTCCCTTACGGGTACAATCAGTGCTAATGTAAGATATCCTCTCTTTTCCCATTTTTGCCTTACGTCAACGCCTAACCCAAAACTTGGTCCGTAGAAAAACTTACTGTATTGTTTGTCATTATAGATTACTATTGCTGCATTATAGCCGTACATCCCAAGCAGATAAGGGTAATTATGAGATTTATGATTCACCCCAACCAGTTTTATTTTTAATCCTGCGTTGCATCCTATGCCGGCGAATGCATACCCTATACCTCCAAATACACCGAAGTTTCTACCAGGATAAAGGACCAGATTAACGCCGTATCCACCATGGTCAAGACCCAGACCAAAGCCGATAGATGACTTTTCTACACGTTCTGAACTGATATCAGAGTGATAACTGAATTTTATTGAGTCAATACTGCTTTTATCAATAAAAGTCTTTTTCATAAGGCCATTCATTCTAATATCAAAATATACCGATGAACTGTCCTGGCTAATTACTTTGCAATTTAATTTCTGTCCATCTTTTAACCAGATAATATCCTGTGAATAACTCGAAGACACTACTAATAGTATCAGACAACTTGTCACAAAAAGTCTTTTCATAAGAAAATAGTTAGTAATTCGACGTTCAGGTTAATACGAAAAAGGTTGCTTTCTGTTGTATTTTAATTTGCAGATCAGGTATACAAATCTAACGGAAATGTTTAAAAAAATCACAAAATTCATCAAAAAGATGCCGTAATCTACATTGTTGGAGAATCTCATGGAATAATACAAGAAGTCAGACGCTACCTCAAAAAAGAAGATCCTTGGTTGCATCTTTGCCGAAAAACTCGTTTTGGAGAATGGGAGAGTTGCAACCAGTACTTTCAACGAACCCATACTTTTCATAATCGATGCCAGTGAGGTTTTGGGAAGTTTCAAAATAAAACAAGAGGTCGATTTTGACCTCTTGTGCCGTTTGGGTATACTGACGCTTGCGGTCAGCACCGTAGTACCCGAACGGACAAAAGTTGCAACCAGATCGTGTTTTGATCAGGTTTTTCAATTATGCCGGTATTTTTATCTATGTTATAAATAAAAATAAAATCGGCTTTCGTATGTGAATGATTGTGTCATTATTTAAATAACCAAAAGTGATAAGAATATATAACGAAAAATATCAGTAAAACTCAATAGAAGATTTCAGGATAATTTTTCCTGACTTTATGATTAAGCATCGATTTCTTATAAGTATATGGATTTTGCTTAAGAATAACATCCTCCCTCACCTAGTATTGAGTGAGAGAAGCATCACCAATTCTTTCGCCCATTTTAACAGCAGTTTCATATCCGTTTGTTGTATTGATCAATAAATCCTTATCA
>DCFT01000089.1:0-1326 GCA_002319885.1 Bacteroidales bacterium UBA1797 | reverse complement strand
TGGTGGCACCAACTTCGGCCATAATTACATCACCAAACAATGGATTTGAAATAATGGTATATTCCCGTTTATTCAAACAGAATATTTCAGTCTTTTTGCGCAAAGCAAGTGGGTTGACGGAATAATAGTCACCTTTAATCTTTTTGTTTGCAGTCAAATACCCACTGACCGGGAAATGAAAACGATGATAATCGACTGGTGCCAGCCGGATGATAAGAAGGGCACCATCACGGTACTTTTGTGCGAGAACAGGATTATCCAAAAAGGAAAATACATCAAAGCGAAATCCTTTTATGATAAAATCAGAATTGCAAATATCAGCATAAGCCAGGATTTTCCCGTCTGCAGGAGATATAACAATATTAATGCTGGTATCAATTGGTCTAGCATTATCCTTTAGTTTTCGGGTAAAATAATCGTTAAAATTTTTGAACTCATGTTCCTGAGCACCGGTCATGTCAATATCAAAATCTTCAATAAACGGATGTATCCTTTTAGCAGAAGAAGAGCGATCCATCATTTTACCATAGATCGATGAAACCAGCTTTCTCTTCACCAACGTCCACAAGGTTGCTTCTCCTATTGGATTGTTATACAACCATACCAACCACTTTTCTCCGGCTACCTTTTCTGTTTTCAATTGCCCGCTTTCTCTTACATAATATTGAATGGAATCTTGAGGCGTTGGTGGAAAGCAAGCAATGATGATAATTATTGCAAGCAACAACAAAATGATACCCCACCTTTTTTTAGTTTTTGTTATTTTCATGTTTGCTTTGATTGCTTTAAGAAGCAAAAATAAATCAATGTCCTGTATTTTAACCCACGTTCCATTAATCAATAAATTCTTAACTGCAAAAGTCGCAGGCCCTGACCACATTGGGCTGGTATTTTCTCAATAACATAAATTGCATCATAGGGAAACAGAACGAGAGTGCTCGCTCTCGCTCTCACTCTCGCTCTTTTTTCTGTACCCGGAACGGACAAAAGTTGCAACCAGGCATATAGGACTTTTAGAATAAATTGTTTGTTATAACTTTAATTTTTATTGGACCAGATTATAGGAAGGCCGACATTAATACTTAAAGTACTATACCTAAACACCGAACGGTTTTTGATATCCGAAATGTATTAAGATATATACCCTCATAGTAACCCTAAATTCCTNNTTTTCATGTTTGCTTTGATTGCTTTCCATTAGCAGAACGCTTTACCCTGAAAAGTAAGAAATATTTTTGGATATAGTTGGGCCAGATTATATTATTTCCTTATCAATATGGTTGCAACTCCGCCAAAAAACTCATATTCTTCAAATAAAAAGTTGCA
>DCFT01000198.1 GCA_002319885.1 Bacteroidales bacterium UBA1797 | reverse complement strand
GAATGAAAAAGGACCCTGATATTTCTTTTATGGAAAGCATCACAGATCCTTTTTAACCGGTGAAAGTAGCTTTTATTGAACCAATCGACAGGCAAAAGGGGTCCGTTATTGAATGCAATATCATCTGCAAGAAAAACTCCATTATATTCAAAATCCGCAGGTAAATGTTCTGCCCATGCTATGGTTTCCATTGCATGACACTCCAGTATCTGATCGATCAACTCGGGATAGTAGGCCCAGTAAAGGGAGAAATCTTCCAGTCCTACTTCATCATAAATGCGGGTAAGCCAGTTACAGGGACCAACCGGGAAATAATAAATATCCCCAAGATCTCTATTCTCTTCCCGGTGTTGATATAACTGGAGATCCAGTGCTTTTTGTTTTTCAGTACTCCAGAATACAAAATCTTTTATAAGCTTTTCCTTTTCTTTTTTGTAAATCTCTTCATTTTGATACCGCTTATAGCTTGTCCAGACAGTCCAGCGAAAAAAACGCTGCTCACGTCCATCTTCCAGTTTAATTGTTTTTTCTTCGTTTGGTGTACGGACAAGGGGACGGGTTGAATCGATCGCCGGTTCATATGCGCTAAAAACAACTCTTCTGCCATTTTCCGGGTTAACCGTTTCACCGCCGAAATAGCCGGTTACGGCATCGTTACGCAAGAGATCGTAAATGGGAATTCTCCATATTTCCTGACCGTTGATAAATGCTTCTGTTAACCTGAAGGAATTTTGCATTTCTGATTATTTTATATCACCTCTGATATTTTGGGAAAGAGCTTGACAGATAGGATCTTATCTGATAAAATCATTTAGCGGTTTATCTTTTTTATCAGGTTGATCTTTCCCGTTGGTCAGCCATTTAAGGTCAAATGAGACGATAGACATAAAGGTGTTTTTATATTGGTTACCGCCTGTCCCTGTAATCGAGCCTCCTTCATAGAGACAGTGGATGATCCCATCGGGAGTAACGGCAAGATCGGAATAGCCGGCTATACCACGATCAATAACTTTTGTAACCGGCCAGGTCACTCCTTCATCATAACTCATTCTTACCGTAAGATTATTACGATGCCGGTTTCTTGCTGAACGGGGTGTTGATGGTTTTTCTGCAACCCAGGGGTCTTGTCTGCTGTCAGGATTGCAAAACAGGATCCTGTTTTTTGACTGATAAGGCTTAATACTATAACGGCACATACTGGCAAAACATATCGGTTCAAAAAAAGCATCAGCAAAGACTGGTCTTGACCAATTGGTGGCTCCATCGTTACTGAATGTGAACAAACGCCTGTAATTTATAGATTCATTTCTGGAATTAAAGAGTACCCTGCCGTCTGCAAGTTGAATACAACAGGTTTCATTCGGGATAACAGTAGTATCATTGTCAGGGACAGCAATATCGCCTGCTTTCCAGGACTTTCCGTGATCATCGCTATACGCTGACACCACAAGTGACGGACGATGCCCTCTGTGGTTCGGGCCAAATTCATTTCCACCTCCATTTGATAGCCAGAAGGGCACTAAAAGTCGTCCGCTGGTCAGCTGGATTCCATGACCTGGTCCCGGTGCCAGTACAACCCATGGATAGTCTTTCTTAAATGCATCTATCGTTGAAGTAATATCAACCGGATCAGACCAGGATTTACCGTCGTCAGTCGATTTTATATAGTAACATTTCGCATAATTGATCTGATAAAGCAGATGCACATCCCCGGTCTGATAATCCACAATTGGTGTTGCATTGTCACATGGCAGGGTGTCTTTGCTTACCATTATTTTCATTTCATCCCAGGTTTTTCCGCCGTCAGTGCTTCGTCTCATCGCAATATTGATGGGATCCCAGTCTCCTCCTTTTCCTTTGCGTGCTGCACAGAAAGCTAAAAGAGTTCCTTTTTTTGTTGCGACGAGTGAGGCAATCCGGTAGGTATAATAACCATTATTGCCAGCTTCAAAAAGTTTTTGGGATCTGTAAAAACCTTCTGACTGAGAAAAACCGGTCATCATAAACATTGTGAATAAACCGACCAGAATAATTTTCATTTTGTTTTTCATAGGTAATGAATTATTTGTGGTTATGATCAAATATTAGTATTCTTCAAAGGAGGTCCTTCCTTCCGTGTACTTAATGCCTCTTTTATTGCAGTTATTTCTCTGCTCATACTGAATTGAAAAGCGATAATATCAGCACTGTGTAATATAAGATTGGCACCTTGTTGGGCCCATTCTATTTCTTTCTCAAAGCCCGATGGATAGGTTACATGAATTCCGGCACCGATGTTTTTTGATCTGGCCTTTGTTATTATATATTCAACTGCTTTATGAAATTCCGGATTATCGTATTGCTCAGGAATGCCTAAACTGCATGAGAGATCGTGCGGACCGATAAGAATGGCATCGAGTCCGTCAACAGCGAGAATTTCATCCAAAGCATCCATTGCCGGGACACTTTCAATGTTGACGATCAATGCGTTTCCGGAATTATTTTTATCCAGATATTTTAGAAGTTCCGTTTCAGTTGTTTTGGTATTTTCAAGTAGTTGCTGAAGTCTTGCTCCTTTAAGAGGTTTATACTTAACTGCACCAACGAGTTTCCTCACCTGATCAGGGGTTTCCACATACGGAGCTATAATCCCGGAGGCACCTCCATCAAGAGCCATGCAGGCTTCATAGGGATCGGGAGAGGGAATTCTGACCACGGGAGTAAGTCCAAGACCCCGGTAACTGTTACACATCTGACTCACCTGACTTCTGTCGAGTGCAATATGCTCCGTATCGATAAATACAAAATCCAAACCGAGGGTAGCGACCACCCCGGGCCATTTCGGAGCCGCTGAAATTATCAATGTTCCGAAAACATGTCTCCCTGATCTCAATGCCTTAACAAATTCAATATCTTTCATCGGGGGCTTAATATTTCTTTAGAATTTATTTTATATTTTTTTTGACACTGATTCTTCCGAATCGAATAGCAGTTCTTGCAGTTTTCGGATCGTTTGAACTATCCCATGTACATAGCCAGTCTCCTGCTATGTCTTCTGTGAGAGTCGGATAGCTATTCCTGTTATTGTCAAAATAGAAAAGCTTCGGTTCGGACCATTCTTTCCCGGGTTGTTTTATCTTGTACCATAATTCTTCTCTTTCCCAGGCAGGACCGGATGAATATACATAGATGTGATTTCCCAGGCTGTCTTTTCCAAAAAATGCCTTTGACACTGAATTATAAAGAAGGGGTTCAGGTTTTCCTGTACTCCAGGTTCTTCCGCCGTCGGTACTGACAGAAGAATATGCAACCGGAGGATTAAGCTGCTTATAATCTTCATATGTAGCTGTACGGGTAATCATCTTAAGTTCTCCCGGATCAGACCATTCTGCAATATTCCCTTCGTGCATGAATATTTTAGGTTCCGGCTGCGGAACGTAACCTGCAATTCTCCAATGCAACAGATCACGGCTTTCTAAAACAAATTGCATACGATCTCCCAAAGGATCGGCATGTAAGGTATTTCTGTGTGCAGGAAGCAAATATCGTGTGCCCTTTTTATCCTTCACTTTTTGTATTCCTGCAACAATGATAGCCGGGGAATGAAATTCGTTTATCAGTTCTGCCTGGTACCAGGTAAGTCCTCCATCACCCGAATATGCTGCACAAATCTCACCTTCCTCACTGTTCGGATAGTAATGAGGACATCGCATTGCGAAACACCATACAATGTCCTGTTCAGGATCCTTATACAACACAGCATTTGCATAGGCGTACCTGACTGTTCCGCTCATTACCTGGGAATTAAAGATTGTTACAGGAACACCCCAGGTTTTACCTTTGTCCTTACTTACGGAGCAGACAATATCACCCATATCTGATTTCCCTGACAGGTTTTTGCCATACGCAATTATATATGTCTTATCATCCCATTTGGATATATATGGTTGCCATATCCTGGAATAGGGACTGTTTTTACTCAGAGTATCAACTGTTACAATATCTGTAACATCGCCTTTGTAATCTTTTTGCGCATTGACGGGTTGGAATATTGACAGAATAAGTGCAAGAATTCCAATAAATTGTATTTTTTTCATAAATCTAATATTACCATTCCCCTTTTTTACCAAATTTTTCAATTACAGCCTTACTGAATTCAGAATTTGCTTTATTAAATCCGGTTAGAATAGATTCCGGATTTTTTCCCCAGGCATTCCGTGCTGCCGGAATCAGTGTCTTGCATTCGTTCGAGTCCATAAAGCGAACAGCTTCAAGCAGTTTTTCCTGGTCTTCGTCGGGAATTACCAGGAAACCATGCTTGTCTGCATGAATGAGCTGTCCGGGCTTAACCTTTCTTCCGAATACTTCCACTTCACAGTTCCACCTTACAGGAAAATTAAATGCATGACCAACACATGTGCCTCGTGCCAGGGCTTTGAAACCGGCGTTATTCATCTCGTCAGTATCACGGATTGCGCCGTCGGTAATAGAGCCAATACAGCCTAATGCTTTGTGGATATTACTGTTCACTTCTCCCCAGAAAGCGCCATACATCACCGGCTTATCGAGATCCTGCACAATCACTATCTTGGGACCAGGTACGGATGCCATATATTCACGATAACGGGCCCAGCCATCAGGATTAGCATTATGATGGGCAGGATTCCCGGGTTCTATCACTACCGTAACGGCATATCCCACCATCGGACCCATATGCGGCATATAATCCTTAACAGGTTCGAGGTTAAATCCTTCATGACCTGCATCATGTATTGTAATCTGTTCCCAACCGTTGTAAATGCTGGGTGTGTTCCAACGTTTTAACTCAAGCAATTCAGAATGAGGTAATTTATTTTCCATAAAATGAGTATTTACAGTTATCAATGTTTGGTTCTGACAGGCTATTGCACAAGCTTACCAGGCTGAAAGAGTTCTTTTGGGTGAAAGCTGATGAACCTCAGTGTTTCATAGGCAGATTTCATTCCGCATTCAAAAAAGATGGCAATATCGTTGTTTTTCAGTTTTGTCAGGCAGGAATAGGCTGAAGGGCCCTCAAAAATCAACTTGCTGTTACTCCAGCTTTTGCAGTCATCAAAACTGGTTTTTATAGTCATATGTGTCCGGTCCGATGGTACGGCAGGATTTGAAAACAGGATCATATTTTTCCCCCTGAAGTCCCCGTACGAAAGGATACTGGCCTGGCATATTGACTCCACGAGCTGAAAATCGTTCTGAATTTCTGACCAGGTTTCTCCTCCGTCGCTGCTTAATGAAATGGCCCTGCACGATTTGTTGTTATAGGAGCGCATATTCATTATCAGTTTGCCGTCGCTAAGCTCTGCTACCTGGCATTCATTACAACCGGGTTTGATAAGCTGGCCCATTCTCCATGTTTTGCCATGATCATCCGATAACAGCACATGAGAACCGTATCCATAAGGGCCGCTCCTCAGTTTGCTGTCAGGATCATCATAACTGTTATCACATGGAATAACAAGTCTTCCTTTATACTTTCCGGTTTTAAG
>DCFT01000095.1 GCA_002319885.1 Bacteroidales bacterium UBA1797 | reverse complement strand
ATTGATGATTTTGTTGTGGAAGATTATAATCCTCATCCGGCAATAAGGAGGAGTATGGCGGTGTAAGTTATACTCACCCCCTTCCCCTCTATACTTCGTAAAGAGGGGAGTGCTCGTGATAAAGATTAAGATATGATGATAATGTCGCTGTCTTAATAGGGTTTTTCGTTTCACCTGTGAATAAAATATAATGAAATAAAAGAAGATTTGTTTCTCCTGACTGACTCATAATACTCAGCATATCTTTAATCTGCCCCCTCTTTACGAAGTAGAGAGGGTAAGATAAACTCACCCCCTTCCCCTCTCTACTAACGTAAAGAGGGGAGTGCACGTGATAAAGATTAACGTATGATGATAATGTCGCTACCTTAGAGGGTCATAATGCTCAGCATATCTGTAACTTGCCCCCTCTTTACGAAGTAGAGAGGGGGTTGGGGGGTGAGTATAAAAAAACTCAAAACGAGAAGATGCTTAAAGGGTAGTTACGAAGTGGAGAAGAGGTTGGTGGTGAGTATAAAAAAGTAAATGAGTATTTTTACTAAAACATTACCCGGTGCGCAGAAGAAAAAACCTTGATTTCAAGATAGTAAAAAAGAGAGCCAGGGAGCTTAGACGTAATGCAACACGATCTGAAGCAATACTGTGGAAAGAATTGCGAAATAGAAAACTGCATGGATATAAATTTCTTCGTCAGCATCCTATTGTTTATAACCCTTATGGATCTGATGTGAGATATTTTGTGGCGGATTTTTATTGCGACTGTAAGAAAACAGTAATTGAACTTGATGGTCCAATTCATGAAAACAATTTGGAATATGACCAATTCAGAGACGCAGAAATGGTGAATTTGGGACTTAGTATTTTAAGAATTAAGAATGAAGAACTTCAGAATATAAGCGATGTCCTTAAAAAAATCGAAACTTATTTAAATTCTATCAATTAACTCTTTCAATTTCCCCCTCTTTACGAAGTAGAGAGGGGGATTAAAGGGGGTGAGTAAAAAAGAGCTGATGGACGAATTAGTATTTGCTTTCCCCACCGCCAGGCTTTGGAAATTAATGACCTATAAGAAGAAAGGCTTGATACGGGGAAATAGTGAAGTATTAAAAAAGATTATTCAGAATGGTCTGTTTCTCAGAAGAAGTGAATCAGAAGAAAACCCTTCTTTTAAACAGATTATTCCTTATGCAATTATCTCTAATAAAGAGTCATTTTATTTATTCAGGAGGACATCGGGGCAGACAGAAAAACGATTACACAATAAATTCTCTCTGGGAGTCGGAGGTCATATGAACCCTGACAACTCTGCGGAAACGAAAGAACAATACTTAATTGATGAATTAAAAAGAGAATTATTTGAAGAAGTTAAATTACTAAACGGCTGTATGATTGAGGATATTGAATTTATCGGCTTTATAAATGATGATACAATTCCTGTTGGTCGTGCTCATATAGGACTTTTATATAACATCCATGTATCAAATAAAGAGGTATCTATCAATGAAACTGATAAAATGACTGCCGAATGGATAGATAAATCCAATTTACCTGAATTTTATGGAGGAATGGAAACCTGGAGTAAGATAGCATTTGACTTCTATATTAAATAGTCTTGCGGTCAGAGGAAGAAGGTGTGAAGTGAGAGGTGTGAGACGTGAGGCTTATAATTCGTGACTCGCAAAGGTCCCCTGCCGCTGCGCGGCTGTCCTGCTGAAGAGGGACCGACAATCTCCATTCCATGCTTTTTCCAGAGATTTTTCAGCACTTTTTCCTGGTCCTCCGGAATACTGCACCCCAGCTTGTTGAATAAGTGTTTGATTATTTATACAGGAATACTTAAGCTCTTTATGGAGGCTTTTTTTTATCTTTGCTTTGCATGGGACGTTAGCTCAGTTGGTTTAGAGCGCTTGCTTCACAGGTAAGAAGTCACCGGTTCGAATCCAGTACGTCCCACAACGAAATTCCGCTTATCGATTACCCTGAATAACAAAAAGAAGATTAAGGTTCAGAATGTTATTCAAAACTCCCGAAATTGTACTTTATTTCTCCTTTTCTTATCTTAAGGACAAAAAAACCGGCGTTATCGGCCTTATCTTCAAGTGGATCCATTACGATATACCTTGTTATTCCAAAGAGTCTGTCATCTTTTCTGTGATCATGACCTGTAATAACCATTTCTACGCGATTTGTTGTGAACAGTTCTGCAAGAGCACTTATTTCTTCAGGCAGCAGACTTGTGCTTTCTGCCTGCTTTACCCTGAAAAAATTATTATGGGTAATCACAATACACTGCCTGTAATTCTGACGCATATTTTTGAGGACATTGCTCAGCCATGAGAACTGAATTTTGCCCAATGTTCCTTCAGAGGTATCCAGACATATAAAAATATCTGATCCTGCCGGAGTTCTGACTGTAAAAAAATATGTCGAGGAACCAAACCGACTAAAGTACTCGTTCCAGCCGGCAAAATGAAGATCGTGATTTCCGGCAACCATGAACCTGGGTAATGAATCACCTGAAGGCATATGATTTTCCAGAACATCATAATCCGATAATCTGCCTGAGCACAAATCACCAGCCATTATTACCGCAGCAGCATCCGATTCTTTAGCGATACTGAAAAATCTGTCAAGATTGCCGGTTGTACCCACATGGCTGTCAGCCATACAAAAGATAGTATATTCATCAGAGTTTATCACCAATTCCCTTTCCGGATTTTTACTATCCCAGTCGAGAGACTGTTCTACACGCTGATCGACTGTTTCATTCAGAGAGAAATACCCTTCATCTTTTGAGCAGCTTTCAAAAAATAATACTGTAATGAAGGTCAGGACAATCTTTTTATTTGTCAGAAATTCCATATCAGTCCAGTTTTTAAGTTTAAACCAAAATATCCAAAAGCAAGATTAGTAAACCCTGCCAGTTCATAAGAGAGATCAGCATTAACGCTGAATTTATTGGAGAACCTCAGATAACCATTTAATTTAAAGATGGGATTAGTCTCCTGGTTAAACTGAAAATAATCGATATCAGTTATTGCCCAACCTATGTTCCACTTATTATAGGAAGGCTTTACATTGTATCTGAATAAATAGATAATATTGAAGGTCTCATTGATGGAAACTGCATCGTTCATAATATTATACGCCTTTTGTGCCTGTTCGCTAAAAGAATACGTCTTGAAGTTTGAACCAATTGCCATTTCGAAATGATTACGTCTTATCTTCATAAGAATGCCCCAGTTGGTGGTGTGGATAATCTCAGACAGTTCAGTCATTGTGAAGAATCCCTGCAACTCCACCACCATCCTTTGAAGAATAAGATACCTTGAAGCATTTATCGTGTAGCCTGATACTAATATTTTATTGTTTTTATCCAGGCTGGTCTGAATACCTGAGCTCAAAATATTGTTCCCAAAATTTAAATCCCCCATGGCTGCAGATTTAAAGTATAATCCCTGTGAGATATTATTCTGACCCAGTTCCGTGTAAATATTTATGCCTGGCTGTGCCATCAGATTAATGAAACAGGTGAAAAAGAAACAGGTGAAAAAAAATCCGGACTTTTGGATTGATTTAAAATTGATTTTAGATTGTTCTTTCATGGCATTCTGATATACAATGGGTTAATGCTTTTGCATGAAAGAAATACAATCGTCGGACCAAATCGTATATTTAGATGATATACAACTATTTAGAAGTATTAAGTGATTTAAGTGATTGTTCTTTTGTAGCGTATTGCTTCAATTCATTGATTCAAAATGCTACACGTTTGCGTAAAAATGATACGCAAAAGCGCAAAGTGAAAAACTCTTTGCAACTCCATGTTAACTTCGTGAAACTACCTGGTTAAAGGAGATTTACAGACATAGGAAGAAGGCGTCAGCCTAAATTTATAAACTAGATTTTAAGGGGGGGACCGACAATCTCCATCCCATGCTGTCTCCAGAGATCTTTCAGCGTTTTTTCCTGATCCTTCGGTATACTGCTCCCCAGCTTGCTCATTTGCAAAAAGAAATCTTCCATCGTCCCTGCGGGCTGAAACAGTACAAGCATCTGGGCGGGTTCTTCACTGATCTTGGCAAAGGCATGCGGTACTTTTCTGGGTCCGAAAGCTGAATCACCGGGTTTCAGGTTTAACAATTCATCTCCTACCCTCACAATAAACTCACCTTTAATCACAAAAAACCACTCATCCTGGTAGTGATGAAGATGAAACGCAGGCCCTCCCCTTTCTTCACGGAAAGTATTATAAATACACAGGTCACCACCGGTATCTTTTGCAGAGACCAGACAATCGAACTGTCCTCCCATAATATCAAGCTCTTTCAGAAAGCGGTCAGCTCCTGATGGTACCTTAAAGCCTTTTTCTGACCTGTCCGGTGGTTGTATTTCAATGCCCTTTATCATTGCAGCAGCCACCAACGGAAACTGAAGGAATAATCTTCTGTCCATACTATAATATTTTTTATTACCGGATCAGAGTGAATAACAAAATATTATAATATTTGTTTGAAGGGCGTTTGATATATGAAACGCGACACAAGGAAGAACGACATAAATCCATTAGCCACAAATCGAAGCGAAACGAAGATCCCGACCGAAGGGTCGGGAGTGAATAAAGGCAATATCTTGATATTTATCCCGATAGCTACAGGTAGCTTATTCAGGCAAATCGATATTACTGTTAGGAATCTATTCCTGTAAATTCAAAAAATGCCAAACTTATCTCTGAGCATCCCGCTGATTCATATAAGTTTATACGTGATACAAACAAAAAAATTGAATCTCCAGAGATAACTGATCCTGGTCATTTCTGGAAAATTTCAAAAGATGCAGTTGTGGAGATAACTGATTAAAGTAAAGTTATATTTTTCAAAAAACCCGCATGATCAGTGATCTGTTGGTTTTTTTGACTACTCAAATTCTTTCGGCACTCCACAGATCATTCTGAACACAGTATCGGTTGAATTGTTTCTGTATTGATGTCTTTCGTTTGGATTTACCAAAGCGAAATCGCCAACTTTTAATGGTTGTTCTTCTCCGGCTTCATTTACTAAAACACCTTTACCTTCGATAATGAAATTCATGTGCTCATAGGGATGACTGTGGTAAGGGGTATTCCCACCCGGTTCCAGGGTGAAAACCCTGTAAGAATAAACCGGAGCACCATCAGCATTTCCCAGTGGTAATTGTTTCCAGGCCCCAGAGGCTCCTTCCATCTGAACTTTCTTCTTTTCAACCTTATCGATAGCAATAATTTTCATACCCGTAGTTTTTGAATTATGCAAAATTATAAAGAATCTGCGAGAATCATGCACAGAGCATAGTTCCCGGTCTGTCAATTTTACGAATTTACTCCCTGTTTTCTGAGAAACTGAAGATGACTTACTACAAACTTAATATCGCTCCACGACACCTGTTCTCCCAGAGCGGCTTTTACAGGTCCCATTTTGAGATCAGCACTTCCCTCAAAATGGCCGGCGATAAGGTCCGTCATTTCCTGTGATACAAATTTATAGACCGGAATTTCACCTTTACCTACATAATATGCCAGATGACTTTCGATAGTATTTATATTCAACTCTCTCTCCTTTGCGATTTGCGAAACTGCCTTACCTTCCTTAAATAGATCGTAACTTATTTTCTTTGTATCTTCCTTAATCTTTTTGGGG
>DCFT01000202.1 GCA_002319885.1 Bacteroidales bacterium UBA1797 | reverse complement strand
CCCCTTTAGGGGGGCAGGGGGGCACTGCTCGGCAAATCCAGTAATTCACCCCCCTTCTTCGCCTTCGCGTAGCCGCTCCGGCCTTCGGTCGCTGAAGTCGACCTATGGCCGACGAAGGCGGCAGAGCGAGGTAGAGGGTCAGGGGGGCAATATATGGGCAAGTGGGTAATTCAGGGGGCAATATATGGGGCAGGGGAGGATATGGATCTTAAAATCCGTAACTAACCCCCACATTCACAGTATTCTTCTTCCCGAAAAAATACTCCGGACTCCACCTGGCATCGCCACTGATATTACTTGATGTCAATTCAACCCAGGTATAGAGGTCGTTAATAACCTGGTAGGAAGCCCTGAGCCCGTAGCTGGTGTTATGCCATTGCACAAATGCAAGCGGAGGATTTCCAAGGCGATCCACTCCGAGTTCCGTATAGTCTGGTCCGCGTATAGCATCGATATATGACAGGTTAATATCAAGTGTCCTTAAAGGATGGTAATCCAGGGCAACGTACCATTCCCTTGAGTTATCCCTCAGGTAATATCCCAGGTTATAACCGGCATTCTGGTACGTAAGAGTGGGCACATAATGCTGGAATGCAAGAGGATAGGTATATGTGAACTCAGTTGTCAGAGAAAGATTGTGAAAGGGGAGATTATCGAGTCTGAAGCCGGCTTTATAGCTGAAGAAGTTCCACTGATCTTTTTTTGTGAACCGGGCGTACGACATTTCATCTATAAACCATGTAGCATAAAGATGAAGATTCTTTATCTGTCGTGAGCTGATATCGAAGAACAGCTGCGAATTCATATTGTCAATTCCCGAGGTGAGGGAATGGTCGACCGATTTATAGAAGAAGAGCGGTATCAGGTATGCCGGATTAGCATTGTCATTATCGTAAACGATGCTGTTGCCGACAGAGAAATTCAGATATCTGAAAGGAGTGAAGGTGAACATGTTGGCAGCAATGAACTTCTTATGATATACCTCTCGGTATTTGGTTCCGTAGCTGTTGGTCACCCAGTACGACGCCGCGCTGTCGACCACCATTGAGTTCAGCCATCCGTGGAAATAATTGAAATCAAACCATTTAACAGGAGAGATATGCAGTCGTAACTGTACAAAAGTAGGATTGTTTCCACCGAAGATATTGGCGCCGTGATAGTTATTCCCCCATTGCATATTATCTTTTACGAGACCCGCATTTCCCCATTTCCACGAATATGTCACACCACCCTGCATCTCGCTCCAGTCGTTTCCATTCTTGATGTGCCCGTTTACTCTCTGAGTAAGATACTGAGGCAGTCCCAGGAGTGGTTTCTCGTGATTATCCCTCAGCGAGGCGTAGAATCCCCATTTCCCGGCATAGCCGCGGGCCTCTGCGCCGTTTCGTGCATAAACCGCTTTTCCTGAAGAGTTATCGAAGAGCTCTCCCCCTACAATAGGGTTTATTGTAAGTGAAAAAAGAGAATCGTGATAATAGAAGAGGTCAAAACGTTTCTGAGGTCCGTTACTCCTTTGTGTCTTTGTGCCGGCTAGCCATTGAGCCTTTGCGCTATTGTGCCATTTATCTCCCAGCTCCTTGCCAAAGTCGAGAAGATAGAAGCTGAGTTCTTTCCGTTGCCTGTTGTTGAGCTCGTCTTTTTTTGCTTCCGCTTCCTCAAGACGTTTTGCGATATACAGACGTGAGTATGGTTTTATTGCTGAGTTGATACTTATGATATGGCTGTTTGCAAGTTCATCGAGGAAGTCATAGATACCGGTATTGCTGACAGATTGCGGGACCTCCTGGCTAAAGAGGTTTATATTCAATACCATAAAATTGAAAAGAAAAAACAGGAAGATTTTTTTTCTTAAGTCAGGCATCGCAGATTATTTGATAGCAAATATATAACTATTTGGTTATTTTGCTCACCTTGGGAGGTCTTGAAAAAGTCTACTTTAACCACAAAGCACACGAAGTAGGCACAAAGCACACAAAGTTAAAACAATGTATTTCATTCCGATAGCTCCCGATAGCTATCGGGACGGAACTTTGTGACCTTTGTGAAACACTTTGTGACCTTTGTGGTTAATGGATTTCAACTTATTAGACAGTCCAAGGGGGACAAATAATCACTATAACAACACAGTAATGGGTTATAAAGAGGGGTCAAAAAACCTGAGAAATGAACAAAAAGATTATCTTTGATAACCTTTTTAAAAATCGGCAATGTCGGATCCGGAAAACATACCTTCTCAGGAGCTAAAAATCGTTAAGAACGATAGTTCAGAAGCAAAATGGTATGCTCTCTATACCAGGCCAAGAGCTGAAAAGCTCGTATACTCCCGTCTTGTTGAGGAAGGTATTGAGACATTCCTGCCGCTGCAGAAGACTTACAGGATGTGGAGCGACCGTAAGAAGCTTGTTGAAAAACCTCTTCTCACTTCCTATATTTTTGTAAAGACGACCAGGAAAAGATTCCCCGTAGTATATAAAACCATAGGTGTTGTTAAGTTCGTCTCCTTCGAAGGACAACCCGTCTCCATCCCCCAGAAACAGATAGATAACCTTCGTCTTCTTATTAACAGCGACACCGAGATTGAAGTAACATCAGAGAAATTCGAACAGGGTGATAATGTTGAGGTGATCAACGGAGCTCTTATCGGTCTCACCGGGGAGCTTATCAGGATTGGTTCAAAGAATCGTGTTGTGGTGAGGATTGACCGGCTCGATCAGAATCTAATACTTAAAATTCCAAAGTCTTTTCTACGAAGAATATAATTTGTTCATTTTTTACTTGCCCAAATCCATGTCACTTTCTTTGTCTTGAAACAAAGAAAGTAACCAAAGAAATCCCGATAGCTATCGGGACAAGGCTTCAGTCCCGCGTACGCGGGATAGGGGCTCATGTTTTTCGGCTTGCCCACGCAATACAACTCGTCGTCCTTCGTCCTCCTCAAACAGTATTGCTTACTAAAGGCCTGCGCAGCAAGCCTCAAAACATTCGCTTATCCCTAAATTCTCTGAGGCCACTAAAAATCCAAAAAACTATAAAAATGTAAGCTAATTTTCTAAGCCACGGTGTGAGGGCAACCCGGAAATGGTGCGAAATTTTGGCCATACGGTAGCGCCAATAGGGCCTGTGTAGCGGGCGTACGTATGGACAAAATTTGTCATTTCCGGCGCCCTTTTCTTTGGTTCGTTTCTTTTGGACGAACAAAAGAAATGAACAAAAAATATTTAAGACAAAGAAAGTAAAGTTGTTTTCCTCAACCTTGCCGTAGGCAAATGAATTAAAAATATCTAAGGCAACTTCTTATTACCCGTATTGATCTTATACGTGATGGTAAAATTAACCAGATGATAGACATCATTCGACTGCGACTTTGCCGATGTATAGCCATCTATATTATCGGAAAAAGTAAATCTCCCTCCAAATGAAACACCAAAATTAAATTTTGCGTCGTAGATCAGTGTTACACCTATTCCGAGGGGAACAGCTCCTGTGAGGCCCGACGTTTTAGTTGCGAAAGGGGAGAGGACATCATTTGGTTTTACATGATATACCAGCCCGCCCATACCTGCAAATGCATAGAAATCGAGAGATTCGAAGACTGAATTGAGCAAGGTCTCTCTCTTTGCCAGGAAGACAAAACTGTTTTCCTCCTTGTTCTTGATAAAATAGTATTCCGCTATCAGTGAAGGCTCAAAGAACATGGTACCCGACTCAAAGCCACGACTTATGTTTGACCCTCTTGAATCTGTCGAGTGGAATAAGCCGCCGGTCAGGCTCAGCCTTAGTGAAATATCCTCTGTGAACCTGTATCGCAGACCGGTGTTTATATTAAATCTTGTATGCCGGAAAGTAAAATCTCTTATTCCCAGCACGTTTTTATCGACCGAATAGCCACCTATGTCTCCGAAAAACTGAGTTGTCCCGATTCCACCACTGATTTCCAGTCTTTTCACCTTCCACAACTGGGCATCAGCCATCGATGTGAGAAAACTGAACATCAGCATTATAATCAGTAATTTTTTCATAAAAACGAAGGCACTTTTTACTTTTAACGGCAGCCGGTCATGCTTTGGTATAGCTGACTAACGAAATTAGAACAATTTTTTTAAACTTAACAGTTTCAGATCATAAAACATTCGTAGAGGGGAGATTGTTTAGACGGCGTCGGGCGTCGGCATTGTGTGTTCCTGTCGCCTCACGCCTCACGCCAGTTGCCTCAAGACTGTTGCCTGCTTCTCCCATACTGATACTCCAGCCATCGTGAGAAGAAAACATCATATACAACCCATTTGTCACCACTTTGAACGATCATTTCTTTTTCCGAAAGCGATTTTAGAGAAGCCGCAACCGAGCTGGCACTGGTAAGCAGATGATCTCTGATGAAAGCGCCGGAGGTTGGCTGAGCTATCCCGTCCTCGGCAGCAATTGCCTGAAGAAGCCTGAATTGATGACCCGGAAGGAGGTTCCGGTAGTTAGCAAATAATGGTTCATTTGAAGTCAGAATACGATGAAAGACCTGATTGGTGATTTTGTTTTTCATATTACGTAGTTTACGTTACGCATTTTACGTAATTCAATTGAAATTCACCAACCAAAAGATATTAAATTTCAACTTTAAACAGACCTTCGCCTCACGCCTGATTCAGAGAATCCAGTTTATCCCAGGGCACTATATCAATATTGTTACTCCGTTTTTGATCTGATTCTCCGGCATATACTACTGTCCCCCTTTTGTTGCCGCTGATTTTAAACCAATAGAGTATCCCGGTGAAAAATTTATCTGTTATAGTTTTACCGGATTTTATTTCAACAGGATATAGTTTTTCCATTGTATCGAATAAGATATCAATCTCATGACCTGTGTTATCGCGCCAGAAATACAGATTGTTGCTTCTTGCCTTGTTATATCGATGCTTCATTAATTCGGCAATTACAAAGTTTTCGAACAGGCTGCCAAAAAGGGGGTGATAATTCAGTTGTTCTTCATTCTGAATACCAAGAAGGGCACATATCAATCCTGTATCATAAAAATATATCTTTGGCATCTTAACGATTCTTTTATTGAAGCTATTATGGTGGGGATACAAACGGAAAAGAATAAAACTGTTTTCAAGCACTCCCAGCCACGAAGCAACAGTCTTATTGTCGACGCCTGATTCAATGGCCAGATTATTCATATTTAACAGCTGACCCGTCCTTCCGGCACATAATCTTAAAAATCTTTCAAAAGCATTCAGGTCAGTTATGTTCTTAATTTGTCTGACATCTCTTTCAATATATGTTCTGATGTAGTTCGGATACCAGTTACCGGCTTCCGCAGGCCGGTCATATACCGGAGGATAAAAACCATTGAACAAAAATTTATGCAGGTTAGCAGATCCTTCTGTCGCCAGTTCTGAAACAGTAAATGGGAGCAGATAAAGATAAGCGATACGTCCGGCGAGACTCTGAGAAATATTTTCCTGCAGAAGAAAATTATTTGAGCCTGTAAGGATGAATTTTCCTTTTATGTTATCTTCATCGAGGATTTGCTGTAAATATGAAAACAGTTCGGGTACCCGTTGCACTTCATCAATTATGGCTCCTGTTTTGAACTGAGAAAGAAAACCCCTGGGATCATCGAGTGCAAATCGTCTTATATCGGGATTTTCAAGACTTACATACGGTTTATCGTGAAATACATACCGGGTTAAAGTTGTTTTACCCGATTGTCGCGGACCAACCACTGCAACAGCTTTAAACTGCCTTGCAAGGTTTATTAATGCTGATTCTGCTTCACGTTTAATCATGCAGCAAATTTACAAATTTGGATTCAGATTCCAAAATTGTAAGGTTTCCTGACTTCTGACGATTAGTTCGGTAAAAGATTCCATTTTTTAGTTAAAGGGTTCAACGGATTGTTTATAATTTCATAAGGCGGATTATAAATCAATAATATTACTAAAAGATGAATAGCCCGTAGGGCTTTAGGTATTGTAGAAACAATTATACATTCGGCAACATACCTCGTAGAGGTTATAGGCAATCATCCCCAGAAATCAAATAAAAATTGTTGGTCAAATTCTATCTCATTTTTAGTAAGAATATCGATATATTCTTCACGGAAAGTTCTCTTCTTATGGTGGGATTCCTGATTTTCAATGTAATAGTAAACATCTGCTATTTGTGAACGGCTATATGTAAAACCTCCATAACCCTCCTGCCAGGAGAATCTGCAATGGCAGAGTTTTTCATTATTGATAAAAAGGGAGGAACTTCTCTTTATATCGTAAACAGTATCTGAAACTGAAACTGATGGATTTAATCCGAACAGGATATGAACATGGTTTGATGTTCCATTGATGATAATTGATTTATGTTTCAGGTTGGTAATTATTCCGCTCATGTATTCAAATACACGTTCCCGGAAATCATTCTTCAAAACAGCATCTCTGTTTTTCACAGCAAAAACAAGCTGTACATACATTTGCGTAAATGTCCCAGGTTTCATGTAAATTCAGTTTAATTAATAATGCAGCTAAACAAAATTAAAAAAATTAAATAGATTTTTAAAATGTAAAACCGCTACGCGGTAAATACACTATGGTGGACTCATTTTCTACAAAACCATATCGCCTACGGCGAATGTAGAATTGGTTATAATAAAATACTAAATATCAAATTGTTAATATCTTAAACAAGGATAGTAAAAGAATAATGTGACAGTATTAAACTTATTAGTACATACTCAATGTCATCTTTGCGCTACCAAAATGTTTAGCGATTTTTACCTGGAGCCAAATATATTGAACCACCAGAATTGCAGTTGAGCC
>DCFT01000151.1 GCA_002319885.1 Bacteroidales bacterium UBA1797 | reverse complement strand
TTTCCATTGAACCATCAAATTCAATGCTGTACCCAAACGGCAGATTATCGCGAACGTCTTTTAACTCATCATATACTGCTTGTGTGACATCATTGCCCGTTACTCCTGGTTTTACTTCTCCCTGTACTATAATCATCGGTTTGAGATCATAGCGATAGATCAGTCCCTCTTCCGCTTCATAGTTTATTTTAGCGATCTGATCGAGCGGAACATACGTACCATTTGCCGTGCGGATATTCACATTTTTAAGATTGGATGGATCGTTTCGTTCCAAATTTTCAGAACGCAAAAGCATCTTGACCGTCTTATCGTTTTCTCTGAATTCAGCAATCGACGTGCCCGAAACATTGGTCTGTAAAGCACCTTTTACGGCTTGACTTGTAACTCCCAGGGCCCGCGCTTTATCCTGATCAATCGACAGCCGGATTACCTTTGATTTTTCATCCCAGTTCAGTGCTGTCTTCGATATGCCTTGGTTTTTCATCATTACCCTCTGTACATTTTCAGCAATTTCCCGTACTTTATCAACATCATAACCTCTGACCCGGAGCATAACCGGATACTCTGCCGGCGGTCCATTGCTGAGAAGTTTGGTATGAACTCGTATCCCCGGTAGATTTTTCTCTGCATTTTCTTTTATTTTTGCATCCAGTCGGTCTCTGGCTTCCTTGTTTTTAGCCACAATAACAAACTCGGAAAAATTTGTTTTATTAAATACCGGCTCATAGGCCAATACAAAACGTGGTGCTCCTTCACCTACATGATAGGTATAATAATCAATATCTGCATCGCCCTTGAGCATCTGAGAAAATTGATTTGCTCCCGCTTCGATATTTTTTAAAGAAGCCCCTTCTTGTAATTGCAGCTGTACAATGAGTTCTGGCCGCTTTGTCGCGCCAAAGAATTCCTTTTTTACATGTCCCAGCAGCGCGCAGGACCCTACAAAACAAATAAGTGTTACGATCAGCACCTGTTTCCGATGCGTTAGAAATAAAATTAATATCTTTTTGAACTTATTATAAAACTTGCTGTCATATACCGACTTTTCCGCTTCACCCTCTTTGCTTTCAATGGGTTTTACCTTGATAAATTGGTATCCCAATAAGGGTGTTACGGTACCGGCAACAATCCAGGAGATAATCAGTGAGGCCGTTATAACCTGAAAAATCGACCCTACGGCTTCGGCTGCGCTACCCGGCGAAAAACCAATTGGGATAAACCCGGCACAAGTAACCAACGCGCCACACAGTCTTGGATAAGCCGTAGACGTATAAGCAAAGCACGTTGCATCAGATCTTGTCCAGCCTTGCTCAAGCTTTACGGATATCATTTCAATTGTGATAATTGCATCATCTACAAGCAGCCCCAGTGCAATAATCAGAGATCCCAGCGAAATATTCTGCAAAGATATGCCGTCTAAATACATAAACCCAAATACTGCGGCAATAACCAGAGGAATACAAAGTGCAACGATGATTCCCGAATGTACCCCCAAACTTGCAAAACTAACAATTAAAACAATGATGATGGCTTCAACCAAGGAATGAACAAATTCATTAATAGACGAGTCTACAACCTTTGGTTGATTCACTGTCTGATTTAGTGTTAAACCGGCTGGCAGTTCCTTTTTTATCTGGGTAACCGTTTTTGCTAAATTATCCCCCAGTGTCAAAATGTTTCCACCCGACTCCATTGCAAGCGCAATACCAATGGTCGGCTCACCGTTATAAAACATTTTCGGATCCTGTGGTTCTGCATAACTGCGTGTTATTTTTGCAATATCACCCAAACGAAACGTTTTTCCATGTGCAGAAATAGGCGTATCGCTAATGTCTTCTGCATCTTCGAACATTCCTGTAACTCTCAGGTATAAATCATCTGAATGTGTTTCCAGCATACCTGCCGGCGTCATTGAATTTTGTCCTTGCAATGTTTGCGTAATCAGATTCGGGTCAATTCCAAGCTGAGCAAGTTTACTGTTTTCAATTTCAATATAAAATTTTTCCGTCTGAACACCAATAAGCTTAACTTTACGAACACTCGGCGTATCGAGCAGCATGCGTCGGATTTTTTCTGCTTTTTCACGTTTTTCTTCATAACTATAATCATCGCCAGTCAATGTATAAACAACGCCGTAAACTTCATCAAAACGATCATTGAATATTGGTTCCAGCGTTCCTTCCGGTAAAGTTCCCTTCATATCATTGACCATATTACGAGTTTCCAGCCATAGATTACGTATTTGTTCCTTAGGAACGGTATCTTTTACATTCACATAAATTACAGTCTGTCCCGGCATCGAATAACTTTTCAAATAATCCAGGCCAGGAAGATCCTGTAACTTCTTTTCAATTTTATCGGTTACTTGTTCTTGTACTTCGCCAGCAGTTGCACCTGGCCATGGTACGCTTATTACCATCTGCTTGATTGTAAAATCAGGATCTTCCAACCTTCCAAGATGTTTATACGAAAATATCCCTACAGCGAATAGCAGCACCACAAAGAAGTAAACATATTGTTTATGGTTTAGAGCCCACTCTGTTAAATTGAATTTTTTTTTCATAACGAGTCACCATCGGATTCTACTTTTTGCCCTTCTGTTAACATATATACACCTTTTGTTACAATACAGTCACCTTCTTGCAATCCAGATAGAACTTCAACTGTATCCGTTCCATAATTGCCAATCTGAATCGGACACAAGGAAAGTTCATCATCCTTAATCGTCCAAACTGACGGAGTTTCGCTATTTTGATAAATTGCATCAATAGGAATTTTTATCAGATTACCATCACTGCGCGGTATACTGACGCTTGCTGTCATACCAAGTTTCATACCAGCCGGTGGATTTGGAATACGAATCCTCACTTTAAAGGTCCGTGTGCTTGGATCCGCCATCGGCGCAATTTCTCTGACAAGGCCACTTACGCTTTCATTGCCTAAAGCCCAAAAATTCACTTTAATATCTTGTGCCTGCCTTACATCTTCAATACGATTTTCTGGCACATTAATTTCTATTTCACGTTCACCATCTTGTACTAAAGTAACAACGACCTGCCCTGGACTTACTACTTGTCCGACTTCCGCGGAAATACTCGATATGACACCCGATTTATCCGATTGCAATGAACTATAGTCCATTTCATTAACGCTCTGCGTGTATTGTGCCTGTGTCTGTCGTACTTTTGCTTCACTTACATGATAGGCATTGACATATTTATCATAGGTTGCCTGACTGATAACTCCTCCATTAACTAGTTCCTGATAACGGCTTAAATCACTTTGCGCGAGTTCTAATTCCGATTCTGCTGAATCAACCAGTGCAGCATTATTATTTACGGTTTGCACAATATCCTTACCATCAATCTGCATAAGCACATCACCTGCATTGACCGAACTTCCCAGCTGTACATTTCTGCTGACAATTTTCCCCTTCACCTGAAATGCCAGCTTGCTCTCATAACGGCCTCTCACTTCTCCGGAATATGTATAATTTTGTGCGGCAGCATTCGCGGCAATTTTCATCGTATGTACCATCGTAATGTCTTCCTTGGCTATAGGTACTTCATTTTTTCCTCTCAACAAAAATGCCACCACAAATCCTATAATTACAATACCTAACAAAACAGCTGCTTTTTTCCTCGTTTTTAACATATCCAACATCTTCGTTTTACCACTTCCTATAGTTATTTATATATTTTCCATAATATTTAAACAATCTTTGTAAATCCTTAGGGCTATTATTTGACCACGGTCAAATAATAGCCCTAAAAAATCGCAACTCTAAATAACTTTTTAGAATTACGGTTTTCTATCATATTTTTTAATTTTATAGATTAAAATGAATAGATCCCGGCCTGCTATGCAACAGCCCTTCAATCATATTTTCTGCCATTTTCACTCGCATTTGCAACATGTCCTCAGGTAATTTTTTATAAAATATTTCAATAAGAAAGCCTAAAATCAATGTAAAAAATTCAGTCACAACTTCTTCCTGTTCAACAAAGAACTCTTTTTTTTCCTTTCCTTCCGCAATAACTTTTTTCCCTATATTCATAAATGAATTTCCACAATAAGAAGTGATTTTTTCCTTAATATATAAGTTTTTCTCATCATAAAGGATACTTAAAAGTACGCCATCTTTAGAAAAAACACTATGAATTACCTGCTCAAACATCCGTCCAATTTTCTCAGACGGCATAATATTCTCTGCATCAGCCATCTGTGTTATTTCGCTTAAAAATAAATCTGAATGGCGCTTCAATAATACTTCTAACAACTCCTCCTTCGATTTAAAGTAATAATAAAGCATACCTTTTGCTACGCCCATTTCTTTAGCAACCACACTGATGGTAGTTTTACGATAGCCCCGATTGATAAAGCATTTTTGTGCAACATCTAAAATTTCATTGATTCGAATTTCAGGATCTTGCGGTGTTCTTGCCATACAAAGTCACATCCATCAACTATAATTTGACCACGATCAAATTATAGTTGATGGATGTGACTTTGTCAACAACTTCCAGTCATGAATTCAATTATGATTTGTATTCCTTTTCCTGCCGTGTAAAGCCAAGACATCTTTTTTTCTAATTCGTCCAGTTTTTTAACGCATCATTTTCCATCTGCAGAGAATATTTTTCGTGCTCCAGTTAAGCACTACAGCCTCTAAGTTCTGCCTCCGAAGTTTGCGTTCTATAACTCTTTAACTTTATTCGAAATTCATCCCAGGTGTTTTCCAAATATGCATGCTGCAACTTTTATAAAATCACTTATTTCTTTTTTCTTATTTGATTTATTCCATGCTGCTCCGTAAGATATCATTTCCGTAATGTTTAGTGGAATTGTACGATAATATCGATCGGTTGGTGCTACAAAGCTTGGCATAAAGGCAATCCCCATATTTCCTTTCATCATTGTGGTACAAATTATTTCCGAATCACAAAAAAGTATTGGCGCGTCAGGACATAACCGTTGAATTTTATTCTGCACACGTGCCATTTCAGGTGGACATTTAATCGGATCAAGTAAAATCAACGTCTCATTTTTTAAGTCTTCAATTCCAATGGATGTTTTTTTTGCAAGTATATGATCTTTAGGAATCACACATACAAAAGTACTTTTCAAAAGCTGACAATAGGATATCTCCGAATATGACTTGATATTTTCTTGTACCGTGAATATAATATCACTCTTCTGATCAATAATGGATTTCTTACACTCCTTATAGTCAGCATGTTTTATATAAAAATGAATATCGGGATAATTTATTCTATAATAAGATAATATTTCAGGCATCCTTTCCTGTTCAAGCAGTGTTCCCTCATAACAGATTGATAGATTTGTTTTATAATTCATTGCATAATTTTTCG
Source organism: Bacteroidales bacterium UBA1797 (assembly GCA_002319885.1). Taxonomy (GTDB): domain Bacteria; phylum Bacteroidota; class Bacteroidia; order Bacteroidales; family VadinHA17; genus LD21. Next base: position 180 of record DCFT01000151.1, on the reverse strand, counting down.
CCTTTGATATAGCAATATTCGTTTTTGTCAAAACATCCTTCATATCCGCATAAAAAGATACACCAGCAGGTGTCAGTGCTACATTCCTTTTATTTCTAATAAATAACTTAAATCCCAATTCAGCTTCTAATGTTTTAATTTGTTGCGAAACTGCAGGTTGACTTATATATAACAATTCAG
>DCFT01000149.1 GCA_002319885.1 Bacteroidales bacterium UBA1797 | reverse complement strand
CATCGGCAATTTAAAGAACGTCCCGTTGGTGCATATTCCACCCTTAAAAAACGGTTTGCAAATGTATGGATTTATATTTTATTAATCAAAATAATTCTACTTATTTTTGTAAATAGAATTATCAGACCCCTCTCTTCTTTTGTTTGTGCTTGGTAATCTGCTTTTTAAGTGCATCCATGGCGTCATCTGTTGCTTCTTCAAATGTTTTGCTCTGTTTCTTTGCAAATAAAGGCCCACCAGGTAATTCCACCTTAATTTCGCTAATTTTGTTCTCACGTTCCTGATCTTTGTCAAGCCTTAAATAAACCTCAGCATTGACAATATCTTCACCGAACTGGGTCAGCTTTTCCAGTTTCTGATGAACAAAGTCGATTAGCTTTTTGTCGGCATCAAACCGCACTGAATGAATCTGAATGTTCATAGTAGTACCTCCTGATTTTTTATTAATGTTTAAGCCCTTGGATGAGCCTGTTTATATACTTTCTTTAGTTTTTCAAAGGTATTGTGTGTATAAATTTGTGTTGCAGACAAATTTGCATGCCCTAATAACTCCTTAATTGAATTAAGATCTGCACCACGGTTAAGCATATGAGTTGCGAACGTATGCCTTAAAATATGCGGACTTTTCTTTTCAATTGTGGTTACCATTGCAAGATAACTATTAACTATGTTATAAACATATTTATCATACAACTTGTTTCCTTTATCGGTAATAAAAAACCATCCGTTTTTTTCTGTATGAATATTCTCATTTCTAATCTTAACATATTCCTCCAGACGCGCAATAAATGGTCTGACAAGTGGTATTATACGCTGTTTATTTCTTTTCCCTGTTACCTTCACAGAACAGTCTGTCAGATCTATATCATTATCTCTCAGACCGATTAACTCTGAACGCCTCATACCAGTAACATAAAGAAACTCAATGATGCTACGGTTTCTTATTCCTGCCAGCCCTTCACCAAAACTGTAATCATCAAGCAGGATGGAAATAGCCTCCTCTTCAACAAAAACAGGAAGACTCTTTTTCCTTTTGGGTAAAACAACTTTTTCAAGAGGATCACTTTTCATTATACCCTCTTTACGTAAATAGCGGTAAAATACCCTCAGGCAGGATATCTTTCTGTGTACACTTACAGTTGAAAAGTTATTGTCGAGCATGCTTACTATCCATGCCCTTATATCATGTGATGAAACAGTAACGGGGTCTTCAGGAAGTCCGAGTGATGATAAAAAAGCATAAAACTGATCAAGATCATTTAAATATGACCTGACAGTATGCGGAGAATACCGTTTCTCGATTTGCAGATATTGTAGGAACGATTCCTTATTACTCATGAAGGAACCTTTTTATCTGTGATTTTAAAAAATAAGATACACTGAAGCGAATCACTCCTCGCTCTCTTGCATCTTCTGAACGTACATCGCTTTTTTAATTTCCTCTCTGCGGCGTACTGAAGGCTTAATAAAAGCCTGACGTGAACGCAATTCGCGGATCACACCTGTCTTCTCGAATTTCCTTTTGAATTTCTTCAAAGCCCTTTCAATGTTTTCGCCTTCTTTTAATGGTACAATGATCATAATTAGTATTTCAGTTTTTAACGAGGCGCAAAGTTAGAAAGAGAAAAAGTCTTTTCAAAACATTTATGGAAATAATTTATCACGACAATCTGATTTTTGACATTTAAATATATTATTTATGATGAACATATCAGCATCATTTTTAATAAAGGTACAATTTTATTGGCTGGTTACAAAAAATAACAACCATTAACCACAAACCTGACCGCCGGCTTGAATCCCAAATGTATGAAGTGCCCCCCTATCACCCTAAAGGGGGGCTAATTCTCTGTCTTTGAGTTAATTTATTAATCTCACCGAATTTATCCCCCTTCAGGAGGATGGCCGCCAAGCGGCCAGGGGGCGCTTTTTTTGTGTTCTTTTTGAGGTTTAAAAAATTACTCTTCGTATTTGAGATAAGGCTGCACTTTAATGGCCTTTTCAGCTGTAATCAGCTTATTATCTATAAGATCATCAATACTTTTTATTGTGCCCTTTATCTCCCGGTACTTTAAAATTGCCGAAATCTCATATTTTTCAAAATAAGGAAAATGTGCCAGTTCCTTATACCCTGCAGAATTAATATTGATCCTTGTTATTACCGTTGAATCAGCAAAGATCTTTTCCCTGATAGCCTCATAGGTCTCTGCAGACAATCCATAAACTTCCTTTAACTGTTCAATGCTGGCATAGCCGCCCAGCAATCTCCTGTACTTAATTATCCGGGCTGATAAGACCGGGCCGATGCCATATAGTTTTTCGAATGTCGCAGAATCACCAGTGTTAATATCTATTTTTGATTTTTGTTGTCTGAAATGGACTCCCGGCTTTTGGTTCACAGAATGTTCTGAATTTTTAAATGAAGAAAGTTTAACATCAGTCATATTATTTATTATCCGTCTTTTTTTATAATCCGCAAAATTTCTTTTTTTGTTTTCGGAAACACGATCTGACGAGATTGGTTTTCTAAAGGCAACATCATTTTCAGAAAGTGATTCAGAAGTACTTTCCTCAGATGACAAAGTATCAGTAATGTCTTCAATATCAATCCTGCTACCGGGGATAGTATATCTAAATCCAATTATCAGAAACACTATTAAAAGCATTATAAAAGTCGACCTTCTTTCCCTTCTGGAAAAGCCAAACCAGTTCTTAATTGGCCCTGTGTTTAACATTATAAAATAAAAAGCAATGAGACAAATGCAATTTAGGCAATTATCACCAAAGATCAGTTAACTGCACATTGTTTTTTAAGAGGACTGAGAAATAAAAAAATAATCAGAAATCTTCTCAACAATATGAAAACTTAACGGAAAATTAGAAATCTAAAGTATTAAGTTGGAAATCAGGAATCAGAATGGATATCCTATACCCAGTACAATAGCAAAATCTTTCCTTCTGTATGGACCGTTTAGAAATATCCAGTGCGATCCTTCAGAGTTTCTGGAATCATGAAGTAATGGATTACGTAGTTTCATGCCTACATCTACCCTCGCTATAACAAATTTGAAGTCGAATCTGAAACCTGTACCAGTTCCTATGGCAACTTGCTTATAGAAGTTTCTTAAATCAAATTGCGCATCCGGTCGTGCAGGATCCTTTTTAAAGCTCCAGATATTTCCTGCATCAACGAATACGGCACCTTCCAGTATCCAGAACAGCTTAAACCTGTATTCTGCATTGGCTTCTAACTTTATATCTCCTGTCTCATTCAAAAATTTAGAGGTATCAGCATAAGATCCTGGTCCAAGAGTTCTCGCCTGCCAGGCTCTGATGTCATTCGCACCTCCCGCAAAATATTGTCTTTCGAACGGTACTGCTTTCGAATTGCCATATGGTATTCCTATACCGAGGAAACCACGGTATACAATTGAACTTACATCGTTTAGCTTATAATTATACCTGACATCAATATCGGCTTTGACATATTGTGCAAACGGCTGACCAAGGAAGTAATATGCCCTGCTGGTATCACCAATGGCATAAGAAGTATCGACAGAAACAGGTACGTGTTTTTTAGCACCTGCAATGCTATAAATCGAAGCAAGAGCATTCCCGGCTACTTCTGCATTAAACCTCAGAAACCAATAGTCCTTCGAGTTTTTGATGCTCTGGTTATTATATATGAACGAATAATTGCCTCCAAGAATCAAGACATTTTTATAACTGCTGGCCTGATAGCTGGAAGCCAGGATTGTAGTTGCAAAAGTAGGATCAATGAAAGGCAGTTTTACAATATTAAATTGTATTGGGTTAAAAATATGTTCCTTATAATTACTCGTTTTCCAATCATACCCGAATGTTGCATTAGCCACTGTCCTTGTGTAGACCGGCAATTTTTGAAAATCCCATGAGGCTATGATAGTAGTTGAAGGGTTATACTTTTTAATAAAACTCTCTAATCTCAGGAAAGGGGCCATAAATTCAGGAAGCCTCAAACTTGTTTCAACTCCATATTCCTCAATACTTGATAGTTTCTGGTTTTGTGAATAGGCTGAATAAGCTCCTTTCAGTTTTGTACTAAACAGTTCCGCACCATGAAACAGGTTTTTGTGCTGGTATATAAGGTTAACGGCGCCTCCAAGGTTTCCGGCAGAATTAGTACCTTCAAGTTCGATCTTATAAGATTGCTGACTGAGAAGAGTAAGCTGTATATTACAATCAATCTTCATTCCCAACCCTTGAAGTGTTTCATCCTCTTTTGAATCATTATAGTTAATATTTACCAGCCGGTATATTTTAAGTCCAAGGAGATGTGCCTGGGTTTGCTCTGTACTGGTCACATTATAAACCGATCCGGGTTTCATATAGAGCGACTGAATTATGAGATCATATTTTACTTCAGGTTTCATTTTTGATGTAATGAAATAGTAACCCTTGTAGAATGTAGTATCAAGACTCCTTAAATACGAATCACCCGCTTCCAGGGCTTCCTTTGGAACAAAATCGGGATATATGTAGATGTTCTTAATTGTATATACTGCAAAGGGCGCTGTAATAATTCTGTTAGAAGCATCAAGCTTTGTAAAATTCGCAATATCGTATCTAATATCTACCTGTCTGTTTCCCACGGTACTGTCAATTTTAAAAGAAATATAATCGCTGGTGAATCCAAAGAATCCGTGATCCCTTATAAAACGTTCAAACCTAGTCCTTTCGGCCTGCAAGACATCGACATCATATGGTTTACCTCTCTCTATCAGGCAGTTCACCGAATCGAAAAAACACAAATTTCTGATATTGGTGTCCGCAATCTCGTATGTGAGTTTACGTATAGTATAGGGGCGAAGTAAATTAACATTATAGAATACATCAGATTTCCTGTCAGCAGTTTCAACAGTATCTGTCACTTTACCATCAAAATAACCCTTCGAAGTGACATACTTTTTCATATCATCCTTCGTTCTGGTTGTGGCAAACTGATCATAAATAACAGGTCCTTCTCCTATATTTCTTAACCAGTTATGTGGCCACTTATCCTTATTGATATTTGAAAGATTATAAAGGCCAAGATAAAACCTGGTTCCGAAAATCCTCTTGTTAGGGTTTTGCTTGATATAAGGAATAAGATCGCTTTTCTTTATCCCTTCCTTATTTACATTGATATGATTTTCATTTAAGAGGCTCTCACCTTCAGGTACATATTTTGTTGGATTACATGATGTTAGAATAAGAAAAAATAATATTATGAAAATACAATTTCCTGAATGATAAAGATTTGTATATGTAATGGATTTTTTCAAAATCTGGCTAAAAACTTAAACTCAAATATATTAATAATAATCTGAACTGAAAGTAAAAACTATTGTGACAAACTCACCTCCCGGAGAGCTGTCCAAAATGTCAAAACCTTTTGCTTCAATCCTTTGTGAGATTTTGTATTTTACTTCGTGATCCATTGTGGATCAAAGATTTAGCTTTTACCACAAAAGTCCTCCAAGGTATGCATTAAGGTTCTTAAAGGATTTTTTCATCACACCAGGTAACACACAGACCAATATGTACTTTCCATCACTTTACAAAGTATAGATTGAGAAAATCCTGAGTGTACCAAAGGAAAGGGGCTGAATACAATAAACAGAATATTAAATTTCCAATGCTTGAAATGACAACATTTTTAAATTAAATCAAAAAAAATGATGCTTAAGGTTAAATTAGTTCTGTTTATATTTGAGTTCCAAATTGAAATAGAATGATTAGCAGGACCAGGATAAAATTCATAAAGTCACTTCAAAATAAAAAGGTCAGAGATGAAGAGAAATTATTTGTGATTGAAGGAGATAAGCTTGTTAAGGAATTTTTAAGGTCAAAGGTTTCAATTAAGATGCTTCTGGGGAAACCTGAATTTCTCGACAATATACAGTCTGAGCTCTCAGAATCTGTCGATCTGATTGAAAGGGTTAGTTATGATGAACTTCAACAGATAAGCTCCATGAAGACTCCGCATAATGCCCTGGCAGTTGTCCAAATGCAGGAACACGAGATGAATATTTATGATATTACAGATCGGCTTTGTGTTGCACTCGACTGCGTCCAGGATCCGGGGAATATGGGCACTATAATAAGGGCTGCCAGCTGGTTCGGCATTAATAATATTGTATGTTCAATGGATTGTGTTGATGTATATAACCCCAAGGTTATCCAGTCGAGTATGGGTGCGATACTGCATATAAAAGTCTTCTACGCCGATCTTAAAGAGTTTTTCACTTCTCTTACAAAATACTCAATCCATGTTTTTGGAACATTGCTCGAAGGTGATTCTGTTTATGATCATAAGCTTAACAGTAAAGGAATTATATTACTGGGTAATGAATCTAAGGGAATATCAGATGAATTACTGCCTTTTATAACAGATAAAATAATGATTCCGAAATTCACCAATGCCAGGGAAGGGATTGATTCATTGAACGTGGGAATGGCAGCCTCAGTGGTTTTTTCTGAGTTTCTGAGAAAATCCGGCAGCTTAAATCAGTAATAAAATTATATTTGCCAAAACTTTACTCCGCTATGCAAAAAACAGATTTCAAAATATATCGTACCAGGTGGACAATGCTTATTGTGTATATGTTCATGGTTGCAGTGAATCAGCTCCTTTGGATTACATTTGCTCCGATCACTGGTGATGCAACAAAATATTATAATGTTTCTGATTTGCGGATTGGGATACTATCTATGTGTTTTATGATTGTTTACATAGTGGTATCAATTCCGGCATCGTGGATTATTGATAAATTCGGCATAAGGATAGGTGTAGGCATAGGGGCGCTTTTCACTGGTATATTCGGTTTAGTACGCGGATTTGCAGGAACGGACTATAACGTTTTGTTGCTTGCACAAATTGGTATTGCTATTGGGCAGCCATTTATCCTTAATGCTATAACAAAACTTGCTGCAAGATGGTTCCCAATTGAAGAAAGAGCTACAGCTGCAGGTCTTGGAACACTTGCCATGTACATCGGAATCTTATTGGGAATGACACTTACTCCTTATCTTGTTATTGGTTCGGGTATAGGTGGAATGCTTTATATCTATGGTGTTATCTCAATAATTACTACAGTTGCATTTCTTGTTTTAATTAAAGAAGGTCCGCCAACTGCACCATGTTTGCCCGAACAGGAAGAACGTTCACTGGTTTATGATGGTTTCAAGCAAACTCTCAGGACTAAAGATTTTATTTTACTGATGATAATATTTTTTATTGGACTCGGTGTCTTCAATGCTGTAACGACATGGATAGAGGATATCCTTCGGCCCAGAGGTTTTTCCGCCACACAGGCTGGTATAACAGGTGGTCTGATGATAGTTGGAGGAATTATCGGTGCACTTTTTATACCTATACTTTCCGATCGGTATAAAAAAAGAACCCCTTTTATTATTATCGCACTTGGGGGCGCTACAATTGGGCTTGCAGGGATCACTTTTGCAACAAGTTACTGGTTATTACTTACATCAGGAATGATTTTAGGATTCTTCCTGCTGAGTTCCGGACCCATTGGATTTCAGTACGGAGCTGAAATAACATATCCGGCATCTGAAGGGACTTCAAATGGTATGCTTTTGCTCATGGGACAGATTTCGGGTATTGCCTTTATATTTGGAATGGACAGTCTTAAGTCTCACATAAACGGATCGATGACCCGATCAATGGTTTTCCTGATTGCACTCATGATAATTAGTATTTTGCTTTCTGTAAGGCTGAAAGAATCTGTAATATTATCGGGGAATGAGAATAAATAAAACCATTTCGTATTTATGATTTCCCGGCGCCCTAAAAGATTCCGGGAATAAGCCTTTTTGTTTCTACTTTATATGTCAGATAGCTGTCCCCGAATTCATTGATAAGAACTTTTTCTTCAACGCTGATCCTGTATATAAGAGCTGCAAATACCGGAACCACAAAAACAATCACTGAGTAGAGACTGTTCATTGTAGCTGAAAAACCAACTACCACCAATAACATCCCTGAATAGCTCGGATGTCTGATATGCGTATAAATCCCATCCGTTTTAAGCTTTGCAGCATTAGTTATAGCTACATCAACCGTGAATGAATTGCCCAGTTGCAGAATGGCCATCCACCTGATAATTAATCCACCAATAATGAAAAGAATTCCAATATCACTCAAAAAATGATTTTGCTGACCCGACAGAAAAAATCCACAGGCGAATCCAAATGTTATCATCAGCCATAGTATGATCAGTGATCCTTTGTCTTTTCTTGTCTTTGTTTTCCTTTTCCCTGATCGTTTAATGAGCAAAAGTAGAAACTCAGAAAAAGCATAAGCAAATGATAGGTATATAATTGATTTCATATTGAAATATTTAGGTTGAGGTTGAGGAAAAACGTTGTTTATTCTTTGAGCAATCCAACCCTGACAGCCCAGCCATAGGATGTCGGTGTTGAGATAACTACATCTTTCACTTTAGGATTAAATGATTTTAAATCCGTTTTTAAATTCTTTCTGTTTATCTGAATAAAAAAATCCTTTTCCCCGTCACCATTATAATCAATTGAATCATTTATTAAAGCCGGCAAATCTCCGCGCCAGTCTATTTGAACAAAGCCCGAATTACTCTCTTTAAGAAACCCGTTGAATACAGGCCTTCTGATATCAAGTGTACATTTTTCAGCGACTAAATGGTATGCTTTCTCACCTCCGGTATATCTTGGGTTTATTTTCATAAAGGGCAGCTTTGAAACTGATACAGAAAAATTGTTTAACCCCGGAAATAAAATTATAAAAACAATCAGGCCAAGAAATGCCCAGAAAATACCTGCAATAATTTTTGTCTTTTTCATTTTATTTAGTGAATTAAAAAATGAATTTTAACAACCCATGAAACGTATTAATTATTGAACCTGCTGAGAATACCGCCATAAAAAGGTATGAAACAAACAGAAATAGATTTCTTGAGAAGTTCTTCAATGTTCCTGACGGAACACCTTTTATTCCATAATGAATTGCATTTTGCGGACAGGCATCCATACACTTGCCGCACTTACTACAGAATATTGAGACCTTGCCTGACCTTATATCTTCTTTACTCAGGGCGTATAAAGGACAAACTCCAACGCATTTAAAACATTCATTGCAGGCAGATTTATCGATTTTTACGGTGAAGGGAGTTATTTTATTTGAAAGTGAATTGATTGCCCCAAGGGGACACAGAAAGCTGCATTGTGTCCTCTTTTTTGTCATCACCGGTAAGACAATAACCAACCCTCCGAAAAGCGAAAGAAATATACCTGCTTTTGTCGCTGATTCTACTGATGTAACCTGTTCAAATTCTGTGACAGCCTTAAAAGGACATATCCATGAGCAATAGGTAGGCATTAGTGTTAATGCAGCAGAAAGAATTACCATTATAAGTACTGCATATGGCATCCACTTCCAAAGTTCGTTTATCTTTTTTATTACAGGTCTTTTTCTTATTCTTGAAAACCCGTCATCCCATCCTCCGTAGAAACAGCCCCAGCTGCAGAAACCTCTTCCAAGAACCAGAGTTGCTACTAACCATAATACAACCATTGATGAAATATTTGCAAAACCGCCAATTATACTTCCCGGAAAAATAATTGATTTTGTAAAAGCTGCAGGAAGTATCATCATCGGGATCACAAGATGGCAAAAAGGGATCTTACATTCCAATATGTCAGCCTGTGAGAAATACATAGCTTTTCTTACTTCAAGCATATTGTTTATAAGTGTATATGAGAGAGATAGAGCGAAAACAATAAAAAGTACAGCTCTGTATTTGTCTGTTTTCCCGGTGAAATGCATGAAGAAGAACAGAACATTCACAAGAATAAATACTGTAAGCAAGGCTATGCCTGAAGCCGTATCTGAAAAATTCGGTTTACCACCGGTTAAAAACATGAATGTAATCAGAAACATAGGGAGGGTATAGAGAAGCGATTTCCCTAATGATTTTTTCATCCCTGTTGTCTTTAAAATGTTATCCATTAATTATTCCTCCTATTATATTTGTTAATCCTTTTATCAAAAAAATCACACCTGCCAGACCAGTGGCAAGTATTCCAATATTTTTTATTACCTCCTTTTTCCTTATCCTGCCGGCTAATGGTAATGGCAGGAACCAAAGTGAGGATCCTACAAAAAATCCCAGGAAAGCAAGGTAGCTCTGAACCAGAGTTCTTTCTGTTGAGCCTTTGGTAAGTATTATAAATAAGGCGGGGCAAAATCCCAGGCTATTTGTCAACCCCAGTACTATAGGCACAAGTCTTTTATTTGAGACAGTTTTCACCATCTTCGCCGGACATGATGGGTTTCTGCTTTTACTGATACTGTACCACACAAGCATTACTGCAAAAATAATATAGAGTAGTCCGGGAACTATATTCCTCACCACCGGACTTTTAAATACTGCCTGGCCAAAATGCCATGCCAGTGTAGCCATTATGGCATAAATAATTAATCTCGTTATTAGAAACAGGGAAAGATCAACAGCTATTCTTTTAACATTTGCTGAATCAGCCATAAGATAAGGAAACATTACCATTCCACATGTTGCAAGGCAGGCCGAACCGCTGCTTAGACCCAGTATTAATGAATCTGTCATTAACTTTTTTTCTGTAAATTTAAAAGCGCAACAGATTGGCTCCAAAGGAAAAGTGGTGAAATACTTTAAATGTGACTAAAGGATTTGCATAAGGGGTAAACTGCCATAAAAAGGGGCAAAAGGTTATGCTCCGGAAATAATTCTAAGGGAGATCTTTATTCAATCACCTGAATTTTCTTATTGCTTCGGCTGCTTTTAACCTGGAAACCGGGATTTCAATGCTCTGAGTTTTAAGTATAATTTTCATATTCTGAATATTGCCGGTTACATGATCAGCATACTCAGAATTGATAATAAAACACTTATGACATCTGAAAAAGGAGGTATTTCTCTTTAGCTCCGCTTCAGCTGCCTTAAGTGTACCACGAATGTGAGTTTTTGTAATTATCTCTCCCCTGATTGTAGCAATTGTTATGTAGTTATCATTGGAACAAAGATATACGATACTTCTAGGATTTAGTTTGCATTCGTTCTTAGGATTTCCTCCCCTGATTATGACTTCACTTTCCCACAGGATCTCACCGGGTAAGATAGCTGCCTCTCGCAGAGCTGTCCTGTACAACCTGTTGAATGAAATTATGTAACCTATTGTCACGGGTATTATAGCTACTAAAATGGCAGTCCAGATAGCATACATTAAATATTTAAACATAAAAATATGGGGGAATAAAATACTAACATAGAAATAATTAGCCACTCCAATACTGGAGGCTATAAATAATCCCCATAAAATGCTTTTTCCAAAGGACCAGTTTTTTTTTATTACTATTGGTTCAAGTAAATATTTAAAAATGGCAAGCATAAATATTGTAACTAATCCAAAACCCATTGAAACAAATAACTGAGACTCTGATTTTAACTGAGCCATACCAAATGGTTTGAAAATATATAGAAACAGAAAAATGAAAAGGCCAAAAACAAGGATAAAAACAGTCTTTTCCCCTGGTGTTTCAACTCTGCTGTAAGGTTTTTTAAACGGATTCTCCATTTTGAATATCTTGCAGACAAATCTAAATAATATTAAAGAACACCGGAAACAATTTTAGATATTATTGTTTCAGTATGATATATCCGAAAGAACAATTTTAAGAGCAAAAAAATGTTACTTTTATAAGCTCATATTAAATCGATCCAGTTAGACTAATAAATGAGATTATTCGGTTGGCATTCTTTTGACAGGGATTTTGACTTCAGGTCAGCAGGCAGATGGTTATTGCTTGGTTCAATTGTCGGAGTTATAAGCGGGCTTGGCGCCATCGTCTTTCAATCACTTCTTGTTTACGTCAGAGAGTTTTTCGTTGTTCATCTTATGGGGTTAAATCCGATGAGCCCTGGCGGCGAGCATCTGGTCTCAAGGTTTTTAACAGGTAATTTTAATCCTTTTCTTATAATTCTTCTTCCCGCAGTAGGGGGACTTGTGGCCGGTCTGTTGATCTATAAACTCGCACCTGAAGCAGAAGGTCATGGTACTGATGAAGCAATAAAGTCATTTCATCGTAAACGTGGCATAATACGACCATCTGTCCCTCTCGTAAAACTAATTGCTTCTGTAATAACAATAGGTACGGGGGGGTCAGGAGGACGGGAAGGACCGATAGCTCAGATTGGTGCAGGGTTCGGAAGTTTTCTTGCAACACGGCTGAATCTTGATGTCAAAACCAGGCGATGGCTACTTGCAGCAGGTATGGGAGCCGGTATAGGCAGTATATTCAGGGCACCACTGGCCGGAGCTATATTTGCGGCTGAAGTGCTTTATTCTTCGGCCGAAGTTGAAGCTGAAGTGCTTCTTCCTGCAGCTGTTTCATCTATTATAGCTTTCTCAGTTTATTCTTTCAGATACGGATGGGATCATATATTCTCTGATGTAGGTAAACATGGCTTTACCAATCCGCTCGAGTTGATCCCATATACTATTGAGGCATTAATACTTGCATTTGCAGCTCTGATATTTGTAAAATCATTTTATGGAATCAGAAAAATATTTACTGACTGGAATATCCCAAGATATCTCAAACCATTTATTGGTGGATTGTTAACAGGAGGACTGGTCTTATTGGTAATAACCATATCAGGTGACAGGAAATTCACAGTGGACATCATGGGTGGAGGTTATGGAATTCTTCAGGAGATTATAAACAACGGACTTTCCAATATTGGTCTTGTCATCCTCCTTCTGGTAGCCGGAGGAAAAATATTAGCGACCTCATTTACCATAGGATCAGGCGGAAGCGCTGGCGTATTTGGTCCTTCAATGGTAATTGGTGGTACTCTGGGCGCTGCCTCGGGATATCTGCTTCAATTTATTTTCCCTGGATTTTCTCTTGACCCGTCAACTTTCGCAATTGTAGGCATGGCAGGTTTCTTTGCGGCGGCTGCGAATACTCCTATTTCCACAATTATTATGGTAAGTGAACTTACCGGGAATTATGAACTTCTGATGCCTAGTATGTGGGTTTGCACTCTGGCTTTCCTTGTATCCCGCAAATGGAGCATCTATCAGAGTCAGGTGCCGGGAAGGATCTACTCTCAGGCTCATTTCGGAGAATATGCACACAACATTTTCAGTACCATTACAGTAAGGCATACATATAACAGTGCTAAAAATAATATGACTTTTCAAACTGATATGCCTGTTGATAATATTCTTGTAACATTGAAAAACACGAAACAAAGAATGTTTCCGGTAATTAACAAAGAAAAACAACTTGTTGGCAGTTTCTATATAAAAGATGTTCCAAAGTTGCTTCAGCAAGCTGACAAGGTTATAAAAACCGTGGAAGATGTTATGCAAAAGGAAATTCTGAAAATAAGTTTAAACGATACTATCGACAAAGCGCAGGAAATAATGCTGCACAACCATGTAGATGAGCTGGTTGTTGTAAATGACTTTGACAAACCCGATCATGTTCTTGGAATTATCACAAGTGCAGATATAATAAAGGCATATAACAAGGAATTAAACCTGCTAAGGTTTGGAAATGAGATACCCGATACCCTTCCGGGAGATGAATCATTGCTTAAGAAGATGAATCTGAATAAGGTGCTTGAAAAAGGATTCCTGATAGTTGATCCGGAAGCTACTCTTGGTGATCTGGTGGATATTTTTACACAGGGGAAACGGAATATATTCCCTGTTGTTAATAAACAAAATTATTATTTTGGAATCATTGCTTTAAACGATATCAGAAAGCTGCTATTTGATGTCGAAAAATACAATTCGGTGATAATAAAGGATATTATGATTAAGTCACCTGAAATAGTATATATCGACGACCAGATGGATCAGGTAATGGATAAGTTTGAGAAAACCAAATCGTGGAACCTTCCTGTTCTTGACCATCATAACAGGTATATCGGCATGGTCTCCCAATCTACTCTTTTCTCATCCTATCGTAGTCAGTTGCTTTATCAGACTGAAATTTAAACACTTTAATAATCGTTAGTCAGGAAAGGCCCATTGTTTTACCTATTGAGTCTGCCACTCGCATTCCATCAACTGCTGATGATACTATACCTCCGGCATATCCCGATCCTTCACCGCATGGGTATAAACCTCTGATCTTTATGTGCTGAAGATTTTCAGGATCCCTTGGAATTCTTACAGGAGAAGATGTTCGTGACTCTACCCCTACTACAACAGCCTCGTTTGTAAGGTAGCCATTCATTACCTGGCCGAATAATCTGAATCCGTCTCTTAATCTTCTTCCTATTGCTTTAGGAAACCAGTTATGCAAAGGCGATGATGTTACACCAGGAAAGTAGGAAACTTTTGGAAGCGACGACGAGTTCTCTCCTGCCACGAAATCAGCCAGACGCTGTGCAGGAGCTCTCTGAGTATGCCCTCCATTTTTCCATGCTTCACGTTCGAGCTCCTTCTGAAATTCCAAACCAGCCATAACACCGAAACTGCTGTATTTATTCAGATCTTCAGGTTTAATCTCAACAACGATGCCCGAATTTGCATAAGGTGAGTTTCTGCCAGAAGGCGACATTCCATTTACCACTACCTCTTCCTGCATAGTAGCAGACGGAACAATAAAGCCTCCCGGACACATACAAAAAGAATAGACTCCTCTCCCGTCAATTTGTTTTGCCAGATTATATGATGAAGCTGGTAGAAACTCACCCCTCGGATTTCCATGATATTGAATTTTATCAATTAGTTCCTGGGGATGCTCCACTCTTACTCCCATGGCAAATGCCTTCATCGTAAGTTCCACACCCCGGTTTTTGCAGATATCATAAATATCCCTTGCAGAATGACCTGTGGCCAGAATTACGAATGGAGACCGGAAATATTCATTACCAGACGTAACGACTCCTTTAATGGAATCGCCCTCTATTATAAAATCAATAACCTTTTTACCCATAAGGAATTGACCCCCGGCTTCAAGAATTGATTTCCTGATCTCAGTAATGATTCCCGGCAGTTTATCAGTTCCGAGATGAGGATGAGCCTCATACATAATATTTGGATTTGTCCCATGAAAACACAGCAATTCCAGCACGCGTGTGTTGTCACCTCTTTTTTTTGATCTCGTATAAAGCTTCCCGTCAGAATAAGTTCCAGCACCTCCTTCCCCAAAACAATAATTGCTGTCGGGGTCAACAATCTGTTCCCGGCTTATACGTGCAATATCTTTTTTACGTGAAGAGACATCGCGGCCTCTTTCTATTATTACCGGACGTAACCCAAGCTCAATTAAACGCAAAGCTGCAAAGAGACCAGCAGGCCCTGCACCAACAACTATTACTTCCTGTTTAAGAGAAACATTTAAGGGAATAAACGGGGCAATTGCCGGTATTGCCTCATTGGAGCCTGATATAACATCAACAATCAGATTAACACGGATATTTTTCTTCCTGGCATCTACCGAACGTTTGATAACTCTTAATGCAGTAAGCTCTGATAAATCAATACCCGACAGCGATGCAGCAATTTTTCTAATCGTAGTCTCATCAGCGGCAGCAGCAGGGCTAAGATTGATCTGAACCTGTTTCTCCATTTCTATTCAAAATAAAATGCAAGAACCCAGATCTGAGATTTCATTTTATCTATAGCATTAAAATATTGAGAATGTCCCGGTGCCGCCTCCTGGACCAATACATTGCGAATGCCATTTGACATCTTCAGTTCTACAGAAAGCTTGAAATAGGTAAGATAAAAATCAAGACCCGCTCCCATCTCATAATAAAGATCCGGTCGCTTAATCCGAATATAAATTGGTTTATTATCATCAAATTCTTTCTTGCCAGCCAGATCATACCGGAAATTAAAACCTCCTATAACATATGGCCTGATATTATTCAATCTGTCTCCTTTGAATTTCAGAAGTAAAGGAAATTCAAGAAATGATGATTCGAGTTTCTGCTGATCGTTGACAAGCACTTTGTTTTTATAAAACTTAATTGTTCTCTGACCAAAGGACACGCCAGGAAGAAATCTGATATCCAATCTGTTAGCAGGCCGGAGATCCGTTACAATCTGTATATTAATTCCGGGATTAAGAGTACTGACTTCGGGGTAAAGAGAATCCTTTTGAAAATATTGTTGAGCAGGAGTTATTTTAAAATCCATCGCGTTAAATCCCAGACTGAATCCAAAATGAATAAACTTCTCATCGTACCATGATTCGTTTTTGGGCTTCTGTTTCTGTCCAAACAAAATGAGATTGTTAAGAAGAAAAATAAAAAATAAAATTAAAAAAACAGTTTTTTGTTTCAACCCTATTTAAGATTATCGATTTAGTGATCCAATATAATAAACTTGTTTGAATTCCAATTATTGCATTGATGATTTGATACCTGTGTAAATACTTGCCACACCTCCGGTCAGTTTTACCTGAGAAGTCACTGAGCATCCTGCTTTGATGAGCAATTTAAGAAATTCCTCATTATCAGGGAATTTCATCACAGAATCAGGTAAATAACGGTAGGCATTTTTATCCTTTGAAAAAAGCCGTCCAAAAAGAGGCAGAACGTTTCTGAAATAGAAATTGTACAGCGGTTTAAACGGGAAACCTGATGGTTTTGAGAATTCGAGCACCATAATCATGCCTCCGTCTCTTATAACCCGTCTCATTTCAGAAAGACCTTTCAGTGGATCAGCAAAATTCCTGACGCCGAATGCAACCATTGCAACATCAAAAAGATTATCACCGAAAGGGATATTTTCAGAATCACCCTGTTTAAGATCTATTTTCCCGGAAAATCCTTTCTTCTCTACTTTTTCTCTGCCAATCTCAAGCATTTTGCTGGAGATATCAATGCCTGAAACACTGACAGGATTTAGTTTCATTGCAGCTATTGCCAAATCGCCAGTACCTGTAGCAACATCAAGAATAACAGGCGATTTATACGATTTTGAAATTATTTTTATTGCTCTTCGTCGCCAGCGTTTGTCGAAATTAAATGAGAGAAAATGATTAAGGAAATCGTACCGCCATGCTATGGAATCAAACATTGCCTCAACAGCAGCCTTTTTATCCCCGGTAAGACCCACAGAATGATTTTCCATTTAGATTTTAAAAATGTAAAGATAGAATTATTTTGGTAGCTGCGTCTCTGCTAAACGTACTGGCTAAAACTGATCATAATCGTACATCTCTCTTTTTATTTCTTAACCCTTCTCCCGGAAGCTGTTGAAAAAATGACTTTCGGTACAGCCTCATTTGGGGATAGGTTCAATAATCATAAGAAGAGTCTTGAAGATGAAAACAATCATCAAAATTTATTTTTATTTTTACATACTTATTAAAATAAATCCACCATGATGAATAAAACGATAATGATAACTGGTGCTACTGCTGGTTTTGGAAAAGCAACGGCTGAAATATTTGCTAAAAACGGATATAATATAATAATAACAGGAAGAAGAAAGGAACTGCTTGATGAACTGGAAAAAGAACTCAAAGCTTCTGGTGATATAAAAGTCCTTTCGCTTTGCTTTGATGTAAGGGAAAAAAATGAAGTCAGAAGAGCAATTGGAAACCTTCCGGAAGAGTGGAAAAAAATCGACATACTTGTAAACAATGCCGGACTCGCTGTCGGACTAAGTCATATACAGGATGGTGATACTGATGACTGGGACAGGATGATCGATACCAATGTGAAAGGTCTTCTTTATGTTACCAGGGAGGTATCGCCTCTTATGGTTAAGAGAAATAAGGGTCATATCTTTAATATTGGCTCAATTGCCGGAAAAGATGTATATGAAAATGGGAATGCCTACTGTGCTTCAAAATTTGCAGTTGGTGCTCTTTCTAAATCTATGCGGATAGATATGCTGAAGAATAATATTAAGGTAACTCTTATAGCCCCTGGTATGGCAGAAACTGAATTTTCTCTCGTGCGTTTTAAGGGGGATGAACAGAAGGCGAAAAATGTTTATAAAGGGTTTGATGCTCTTACTGCCGAGGATATTGCAGGAGTAATATATTATTGTGCAACACTTCCCGAGCATGTCTGTATTAATGATCTGGAAATTACTCCAACTCAACAGGCCAGTGTGAACCATAGTGTCAGGAGAGAATAAAGTCTGATGGCCGGGACGTTGCATACAACGTCCCTACTCCATAAACCCCTGATCCTTCAATTTTAACCCCTAAATCCCCCAAGGG
>DCFT01000160.1 GCA_002319885.1 Bacteroidales bacterium UBA1797 | reverse complement strand
GTTGAAACAAATAAAACAATTTCTGTTACCAATGGCGATTCAATATTATTTCCTTTGAAGGTTGAACCGAAATCTTTTCTTACAGTAGAACAATGGGTTGGAAATTCACTGAAAACAGTCGATCATTTTACTATCCTCGACTCAACGTTTAACTACAAAATGGCGCCAAGTCAGGGAAAGAACAGAGTAGTTTTCAAGCTCACCGACAGGTTTAATAATACAACTAAGACTGAAGTCGTGGTTAACAGGGAGAGAACTTTTGTTAAACAACCCGTTGTCCGTCCGGAATATAACAGGATTATATCTCAAAAACAGCTTTCAGCATTTATTGAAATACTGAAGAACAGGGCAACCGGAAATCTGTTACAGGTTATAACAGAAACAAATATTGAAAACAAGGAATTTGGGAAACTCGATGATTATATATCTTATCTTAAAGTCGAGGCTGGTAAAAAAGATATAAGTTCCGGAGACGTAGATAAACTTACTCTGAAAGTGGCTGTGATGGATAATATCCTTACCCAGTCAGCAGTTGACTTATTGTCGAGATACACAGATGGAGAATTGAAAAAGCTTCTGTCGGATATAAATATCTATGATTTGAATCTGAAGACCTGGACTGACTTACAGGAATATATTAAGGCAAAATCTGACGGTAGAATCAGTCCGGAGGACCTGAACAGAATTGCATTAGCAATATTGGGTGAAACTGATCCGGCTATCGCGATTATGAGAAATAAAATCCTGGCTTACAGTGAAGTTTCACCGTCCGGAGATCTTATTCGCCAATCTGTTACAAGTGCTGATCAGGATAGTATAAGGATAAGAGAAAAATGGTTAAAAGCGTTTTATGATGGAGCTCTTAAGCATGGACTTTCCCGGAAACAACTGTCAGAATTGCTGGTAACAATAAGTTCATTGCCCGACACTGAGAGAGAGCAATATCTCAAGGATCTCATTGAATATTCTGAAGAACCTCTTACCTCTTCACTCAAATCAATAGATCTGATTAAAAACAAAGTCAATACACCGGAGGATCTGGTTACATATCTCCTGAAAAATAAGGAAAAATATCCTGAAGAAGCAGTACTTAAGACCATTGCAAACTTAATATCAGCAAAAGATATATCAGAAGATATTATTAAATCTCATTTTGCTGTTTCGAGGAATGAATATCTGTGGCTGCTCTGGATTCTGATTGGAGCTGGAATACTGACACTCTTCTTTATTTTATGGAGAAGGAAAAGGAAACAAAAGAAATAGAAATTTATGAATATGACCGGCTTTTGTCGGTCATATTCATAAAATAATACACTATTAATGATTCTTTTGCTAATATTTTAATAAATTTGTTTTCCAAAATCTCTGTCTATGAGCAAAAGAGCATTGTGTCTGTTTCTGACAATAGTCTTGATATTTCCTGTTTATGCACAAGAGAATAAAGACCTCCAGGACTCGTTCCTTGAAGCAGAATATTTCCTGATGAATGAATCATATTCTGATGCACTCACAATCTATCTTCAGCTGTTTGAAAAGCTTCCTGATAACGCAAATCTTGCGTATCGTATTGGTGTATGCTATTTAAACATACCGGGAAAAAAGAATCTCTCCATCGAATATCTCGAGAATGCATCAAAAAATATGTCGGCAAAACATAAAGAGGGCACACTCACGCAGGTTGATGCTCCCTACGATGCCCTATTTGAACTGGGGAAGGCATACCGTATAAATTACAGGTTTGATAAAGCAAAAGAAACTTTTGCCAGATATCTTGCAACATTGTTACCTGATGATCACGAGAACATCGATTTTGTTAAAAACGAAATGGCGGTATGTGATATGGCAAAGGATCTGATTGCTAAGCCTGTAGCCTATACTGAAGAAAATGTCGGCGAACTCTTTAATGATGAAAAATCAAACTTCAATCCTTTGATTTCAGCCGATGGTAAATCTTTTGCTTATATGGTCTCGCTCAAATTCTATGATGCCGTAATGTTTTCAAAACTCGTCAATGGTAAATGGACTGCTCCTGTCAATATCACTCCTGAAATACAATCTGATGGAGATTTTTATATTTCATGCCTTTCGGCAGATGGTAAATTACTCTTCCTTTCAAAAGATGATCATGTTAACAGCGATATCTATATGAGCAGGTATAACGGTGAAAACTGGAGCAAGAACGTTAAACTGAATAAAAATATTAATACAAAATACTGGGAATCTCATGGTTTTATATCCCAGGATGGAAATCAACTTATTTTCGCCTCCGACAGGCCCGGCGGTTTTGGTGGACTCGATCTCTATATTTCCCGTAAAGTAAATGGTGACTGGGGACCAGCGGTTAACCTTGGACCTGAAATTAATACTCAGTTCAATGAAGACAGACCATTCCTTATAAATGACGGGAAAACACTGTTTTTCAGTTCCCAGGGTCATGAGAATATTGGAGGATATGACCTCTTCAGATCTGATCTGCAATCAAATGGACTGTGGAGTGAACCTAAGAACCTTGGTTATCCTATAAATACTCCTGATGATGATATATTCTTTATGCCCGTTGGAGACGGTAAATCAGGTTATTATTCTAAATTTAAAGATACGGGAGGATACGGGAAAGAAGATATTTATAAGATCACTTTCAAATAAAAATCAGCTGCATATTAGCTTAATCCTTTAAATAATTTACTATATTTGTTTTAATGGTGAAATTTAGAGTACAGATAACGAGCGTCCTTTTGCAGCTACTAGCCCTGGTAATATTTCCGGCAGGTGTTTCAGCTCAGCCTTCAAGTGAGATGAAAAAGATATTTGCAAAAGCTGAGTCATATTATCTTTTTGAAGATTATGAACTTGCTAACCAGTTGTATCTTCTTCTTGATACACCTGATAATATGAATATTAAATATAAGATAGGCAACTGTTATCTTAATATCCCGGGTGAAAAAGAGAAATCAATTCCCTACCTTGAAGCTGCTGTTAAAACTGCAAGTTATGATTCCAAAACGGAATCTTTCAAAGAAAAACGTGCTCCTCTCGATTCATATTTCTCGCTGTCTAAGGCTTACCTGATTAATAATGAGTTTGATAAAGCACTAAGTACACTTCAGACTTTTAGTAAACTGGCCCGCGAATCAAACTCCAAAGGAGGAATGAAGAACTTCGAATATATTGAACAACAGATTCAGGCCTGCAAAAATGCGATTCAGTTCAAAGATAATCCAACGGTCTTCAGTAAAAAGGCGATGGGAAGCGATTTCAATCAGGGAGCAATTAATGAGAACCCTGCCGTAAGCTTTGACGGTAATAGTCTGGTATATACCGAACGGAGAGGTATGGTCAATGCTATCTTCTATTCGAAAAAAGAAAGAGGAAAATGGCAGGCACCTATTGAAATAACTGCGGAACTCAATGCCGGAGAAGATTGTTCCACCTGTTCTCTCAACAAGGATGGCACTGAAATGTTCCTTTATAAAGTTGATAATTACGATGGCGCTATTTACTCATCAAACCTTGTTAATGGCGCATGGACTCCAATAAAAAAACTAAATAAGAATATTAATACCAAGTTTTATGAATCCCATGCTTCCATCTCTTACGACGGAAATAAATTATATTTTACCAGCAACAGGGATGGAGGTCAGGGTAACCTCGATATTTACGTATCTGAAAAAGATGCCAATGGCGACTGGGGACCGGCAGTAAACATAGGGGCTGTAATTAATACGCCCTATAACGAGGATACTCCCTTTATAACACAGAATGATTCGATTCTGTATTTTAGTTCAGAAGGACATAATTCAATGGGTGGTTTTGATAATTTCAAAAGCCAGAAAACAGGAACAACCTGGAAAACACCTGTTAATCTGGGATACCCTATTAATACTACTGATGATGATAAATTCTTTCAACCTGTGAATAATGGGCAAAATGCTTATTATTCCATGATAACAGGTTACAAAAAGAAAGATATATTTTATCTCGGAATGGGAAAAACTGATGTCAACCAGCTTTTCGAAATAAAAGGACGCTTCAGTTTGAAAGATACTACTGTAACCTTTGATGAGAATTATTCCATACATCTTATAAACAAAGCATCAGGAGATACTCTCGATGTCGGTTACCCCAATAAGTATACCGGATTATATAGTTTTTCAGTAGCTCCGGGTCAATACAGTATATTTTATAAAGGATACGGATACATTACTCAAAGAATTGATACTGCAATTTTGCAGGACAATCCAAATTTCGGATTAAATATTGACGTTACCCTGAAGAGAGATACAACTGTAAAACTGAATAATCCACCACCCGTATTATACGATAAAATAAATCTCGCTTTAATCCCAACCGTTGCTTCTGTTGATACAAGTATGCTTATAAGAAATCTGAATGTAAGCGATGTAGGAGATGTAAATATCAAGGACTCCGATGTTCTTTACTATACTGTTCAGGTAATGGCTCTTCATCATCCCGTTGATGTGACCTACTTTAAATACATTTCCGATATGAAAGTAATGTACAATGATATCGATAAGTTTTACCGTTATACCACAGGTAGATTTCCTACGAGGGAAGATGCTTATTCTTTAAGACTAGAGTTGATAAGGAAAGGTTATCCTGATGAAATCTTTATCAAGAAAGTCTCAAAATAATGAAAACTATATTCAGAAAGACTATTGTCCTGTCTTTTTTGTTTTTTTACTTCCTTCCACTTTTTTCTCAGGTACTTTCAAAAAAGGGATTCATTAAAGCTGTTAAGGAAGCTGATGTTTTTTATTATTATGATCAAAACTATGAAAAGGCATCGGAATTGTATGAATCCCTCCTCAAAATGTACCCTGAGAACTCAAACCTTTGTGCAAAGCTGGGAATCTGCTACTTAAACCTTGACGGAAAGAAACCTGAGGCTCTGAAACTTATTTTAAAAGCTTCTTTAAATGTAGTAAACGACGAAAAGGAATATTCAGAGTACGGGGAACAGGCCCCTTTGGATACCTATCTTTACCTAGCAGTGGCATATCATCAGATTGATAGTCTCGATAAAGCTATATCACAATATATTTATGCAAAAAAAAGAATGGGTGAAACTAAAAAGTTTCAGGATGAATATATTGACAACCAGATCAGAGATTGCCGTTATGCTCTGGCAATTAAGAAAAAACCTCTGACTCTGATATCTGATCTTTTCGCCCCATGGCTCAGTGAATATCCGGGAGCATGCAATCCGGTTCTTTCAAAAAATGACTCTGTATTTGTTTTCACTCAAAAGCAGAATGGCAAAACCCGTATCTTATGCTCTTATAAATCAGGTAGCTGGCAGAGACCCGAAGATATCACCGAACAACTCGGAGGATTTGACAGGTTTTATTCAAACTCTATTACAGGCGATGGAAAATTATTAATCATTTTTCTGGATGATGGAGGTGACGGTAACCTTTATTACTGTCAGAGAAAGGGCAACGTCTGGACTAAGATAAAAAGCGTTGGAAGACCTATTAATACAATCTACTGGGAATCTCATGGTTTCATAACTCCGGATGGAAACACAATGTACTTTGCAAGCAACAGACCCGGTGGAGAGGGTGAACTTGATATCTGGTATTCAGAAAAAAAATCAAATGGCAAATGGGACGAGCCTGTAAATTGCGGGAATACTATTAATACTCCCTATAATGAAAATACTCCATTCTTCGACCCTGAAACAGGTGCTTTGCTTTATAGCTCCAATGGTTTAATCGGTATGGGTGGATACGATGTTTACAGGTCAGTAAAGAAAAATGGATTTTGGAGCGACCCTATCGGCATGCCATACTCTTTTAACAGTACTTTGGAAAATATCTTTTTTATTCTTAATAATAATGCACCCGGTTTTATAACCAGTCTTTATGACGAAAAAACCAAATCGAATAATATTTATTCTATTGTTGCGGAAAACCCGGCAGATAAGTTAATCTCAGCAATCGGAACTGTTTCTCTTAGAGATGGAATGAATATTGATCCAAAACTGCTTCATTTACAGCTTGTTGACCTGAAGAAGAGTACTCCGGCTGTCGACATTGCATTATCTGATTCAGGTTCGTTCAAATTTGAAATCAAACCCGGAGAGTATCGGCTATTCGTGAGTCAGACAGGATATAAGACCGATACGGTAGACCTGAATATCCCATTGTACTTTTCAGGCAGTTCTGTTTCTGTCAATCCCTCTCTTATACCCGATAAAGTATTCGGAGGCGACTTTCTTACAATAAATAACATTCTGTTTGACTTCGATAGTTATGCTCTTACTGATGCATCTGAGTCCAGCCTTGAAATTCTTAAATCAATTCTTATACAATATCCTGATTTAACTGTGGAAGTAGCAGGCTATGCAGATGCAATAGGCGGTACCGAATATAACAGGAGACTCGCTGACAAAAGAGCTCAGGCAGTTATTGATTATTTTACAAGATCAGGAATCCAAACTACTTTATTTATTAAGAAAGCATTCGGAAAGTCTAATTTTGTTGCCTTAAACAATAATCCTGATGGTACTGATAATCCTGAGGGAAGAAAATATAACAGAAGAGTTACTTTCGGAATTGTTGATCCAAAAACCGGGGTTGTTATTCGGAAAGAGACATATACTCCGGAACGTCTCAGACAACCAAATTCACTGAGATACAGTATTGTTCTGGCTCAAACAAACAAAAAATTATATCCAAAAGATTTCTCTCTATTGACAAAAAATAATCTTCTGTTTATCAAAGAGATTCAAACAGATTCGATCACAATGTATGTGCTTAGCGTATTTTTTAATAAAACAGATGCCATAAAATTTCTTGATTATGCTAAGGAAAACGGATTTGAGAATGCCTACATTCTGAACCAGTATGAATTGGATCGGGTCTCAGAACCAGATGGAAATCATGTTGACAAATCGGTTCTAAACCAGGACAAACAAAAGATTTATACTATCCAACTGAAAGCAACATTAAAATCCCTGGATATTGACAAAGTCTTCAAAGAACTTAAAGGGATTAGTGAAATAAAGACCAGTGGATTTTACAAATACTATTATGGTGAATACAGAGACCTGGCAAAAGCGAGGGAAGTACTTAAGTCAGTCAAGAAGTTAGGATACAAGGATGCTTTTATAAAGGATATCTAATCAGTAATCAGTTTAATATTGATGAAGTACAAGGACGTCAAGCTAAGGGCGCTGGAACCTGAAGATCTGGAACTTCTTTATAGTTGGGAAAATAACGAGTCCTACTGGACAATAAGTAATACTTTTTCTCCATTTTCAAAATTTACACTAAAGAGATATATTGAGAATTCTCATAAAAGTATTTATGAAACTGGCCAGTTAAGGTTCATGATTGACCATGTTGGTGATGAAATAACAATCGGAACTATAGATGTATTTGATTTTGATGCGTTCCATAAAAGAGCAGGGATTGGAATACTTATTGCGAATGAATCCTACAGAAGAAAGGGTTATGCCTCAATGTCTCTCACCTGTTTGATTTCATATTGTTTTGGAACACTACAGCTGCATCAGCTTTATTGCAATATAATGGCAAATAACTCTGAAAGTTTGAATTTGTTCAAAAAGCTGGGATTTGTCCAGATAGGAATCAAGAAAGATTGGATACAAACAACTAATGGATACATGGATGAATATTTGTTCCAATTAATAAACAGATAATCAGCACCATTATTCGGAAAGAAATGGCACTGCCGGTGTATTCAATTTATGTCCCGCTGCAAGAAGACCACAGGCCGCAGAAATATCAGCACCTCTCGATTTACGGACTGATGCAGAAATACCGGAAATAATAAGATTATGCTTGAAATAATGCATTCGTTCAGGGGAAGACGAACATTTTTGGTCGCTGGCAGTTGAATGATAAGCAAGAAGATTGACTCTTACTGATGACCCACTTAGCATCGCCTTTAGTTCATTGAGATGACGATCAGTATCATTCAGATCCTTTATCATAACATATGCGATGCTTATTCTCCTCTTCTTTTTTACAGGGAAATTTCTGACCATTTCCATAATCTTCATTACCGGGTAATGATTTTCAACCGGAATGGCTTTATGCCTTTCCTCACTGAAAGGAGAATAAAGGCTTATTGTCAGGTTACATTGAGATTTTGAAAGGAATTCTTCAACACCGGGCATTAAGCCCACTGTTGAGACAGTTATGTTTCTTGCACTTATGGCAAGGCCCCATTCTGCTGTAAATATTGAGCAAGCCTTCAAAACATTCTCAATATTATCCATAGGCTCACCCATACCCATAAAGACCACATGAGTCACTTTTCCTGCCTGAGGTACTGCTAAAACCTGATTCACTATCTCCCCTGCTGTCAGATTACCGTGGAATCCAACCCGCGCTGTAACACAAAATTTACAACCCATCCTGCAGCCCGATTGAGTTGATACACAGACTGTATTTCTTTTATTCTCCGGAATATAAACTGTTTCAAATTCTTTTCCTGATTCAGTTCGGAACAGATATTTAATTGATCCGTCTTTTGAGATTTCAGATTCAACAGGTAAAAACATACCCGATTCTGCTATATTCAGAAGTTCGTTAATGAGACGAAATGGTATTTTTGTAAATTGAGAAATTTCAGAAATACGTTTCTTATATATATTATTTAATATTGAAACAGCATTAGCAGCAGTAAAACCTAAAGGCTTTATAAGATCATATAATTCGTCGGATGTTAAGCCGCAAAGATTCTTTTTTATCATATTCGACTGATATATGCAAAAATAGAACGATTATCAATATCTTAGTAATTATTACAAGGTATCACTAACTAATTTTCTCCTAAGCCCTGGTAAAAATGGCAAAGTGGAAATCAGTATATATCTATTATATATCAGGAACCGGAAATGCAAAAGCCTGTACTGAATGGATTGCTGATGAAGCAAAAAACAGAGGATTTAAAACAGTAGTTCAACAAATTGACAGACTCGAGAATATTGTTTTCCCCAGTTATGAAGAAAAACCGTTAATAGGTTTCGCTTTCCCTACACATGGGTTTAATTCAGCTCCAATCATGCTAAGATTTATTACAGGTTTTCCCAGGGGAGTAGGCAATGAGATTTTTTTGCTCAATACACGCGCAGGCATGAAACTGTACAAACTATTTATGCCAGGAATAAGCGGAGTCGCTCTCATAATGCCAGCCTTCATCCTTCGGCTGAAGGGTTTCAAATGTATTGGATTCAGGCCTGTCGACCTGCCGTCAAACTGGATTTCACTTCACCCGGGTCTGAAAAAAAAAGTAATTGATTCTATCTTTGGACGTTGTGAAAAAATAGTAAGAAAATTTGCAGATAAGATATTTGAAGGCAAAAAGATATACCGGGGACTTTTTAGTTTACCTGTCGACCTGATTCTAAGCCCTGTTGCTTTAGGATATTATCTGGGCGGAAGGTTTTTCCTTTCTAAAACATTTATTGCAAACTATAATTGCGATAATTGCGGACTATGTATCAAAAAGTGTCCTACCGATTCAATAAAATATGTAAACAATCGTCCATACTGGAAGCTGACATGTGAAAGCTGCATGAGATGCATGAATAATTGCCCTAAGAGAGCAATTGAAACAGCTCATGGGATGGCTTTTGGTTTCTGGGTTTTATTTTCGATAACCAATACACAAATAATTTTAATTATTATAAATACCTTACATATCAGCTCAC
Source organism: Bacteroidales bacterium UBA1797 (assembly GCA_002319885.1). Taxonomy (GTDB): domain Bacteria; phylum Bacteroidota; class Bacteroidia; order Bacteroidales; family VadinHA17; genus LD21. The sequence continues at coordinate 4,068 of DCFT01000160.1, read as the reverse complement.
AGCTCTGGTGGTGGAGAATTTCAGCAGTACTAATAAGTATACTATCAATGGTTGCTATTACTGCTTTGCTATACAGGATTGTACATTATGCTATGAGACTAAAACCTTTGAAGTATCTTATAAGGTTTACATCACTTACTGCTTTCCCCTTTTGGAGAAGATACAGACATATAAGAATTGATAAAAGCCGATAAAAACTCTTTCCAATCCGGTTTTAACATAATTATAAAAAAATGACTCAACTTAAAATTTTCCTTTTTACAGGCATGATTCTGGTGTCATGTACGGGCTTCCACGAATCAAAAAAAAATAATCTAAAACAAATTACAATGATAACAGACAGCACAAAACAGTATGGATTTAACAAGGATTTTCTCAGGAGTTATACTAAAATAATCGAACTAAAAACTGCTGCCTCAGCAATTGTTATTGCCCCCTTCTGGCAGGCAAGGGTTATGACCAGTACCGCTGAAGGTGACCACGGATATAGTTTCGGTTGGGTCAATACAGCACTAATTAAGTCAGGAAAAGTACTTCCTCATATTAATGCGTACGGAGGAGAAGAACGATTATGGCTTGGACCGGAAGGAGGGCAGTTTTCAATCTTCTTCAGCAAAGGAAAATCCTTCATTTACGACAACTGGCAAACTCCTGCATTTCTTGATACAACTCCGTTCCAACTCATCACATCAACTGATACTTCAGCAATGTTTGGTATTGATTTAGCTACACAGAACTATAGCGGAACAACATTTAAATTAAGGATAGAGAGGGAGATTACTCTGTTATCGGACAAAGAGATAAAAAAGCAAACTACGATAGATGCAGAAGGATTGAAATGCGTTGCTTACCGTTCGGTTAATAAAATAATAAACAGAGGAGATCAGGGCTGGAAGAAAGAATCGGGACTTTTGTCGGTCTGGATGCTTGGAATGTTTAATCCTTCCCCCTCCATCATTATCACTATTCCTGTGAAGCCCGGAGATGATAATCTCATTGGTCCGAAGGTAAATGATACATATTTTGGCAAGATATCAGGTGACCGTTTGAAAGTTTCAGGAAATCATATCTTTTTTAAAGCAGATGGGAAGAGCCGTGGGAAAATTGGCATTCCTCCTCTCAGAGCAACCGGTGTTATGGGAAGCTATGATTCGGAAAATAAAATCCTCACTTTGCTTATATGCAGGTTGCCGGAAGGCACGAAAGATTATGTTAATTCAGCCTGGCAGATCCAGGAAAACCCTTATTCGGGTGATGCTCTTAATTCATATAATGACGGACCTCTCGAGGATGGGTCCCAGATGGGGCCATTTTATGAACTTGAGACTTCCTCACCTGCCGCAGATTTAAAGCCGGGAGAAAGTCTCAGTCATATTCAATTTACGCTTCACCTCACAGGTGACACCAATAAACTTGATAAAGTCTCACGCAAAATACTCGGAGTCAGTCTGGATGAGATAAGCAATGCTTTTTAGTACTTATTATTCCTGCATCAGGCCTCTGTTCTTAAGCAAAGGTTCTATAACGGGTTTACGTCCCCGGAAGTTTACAAACATTTGCATCGGATCCATGGTTCCATCTTTCTCGAGGATATTCTTACGATAGGAATCAGCTACCGATTTATCAAAGATCCCTTTTTCTTTAAAGGCTTCAAATGCATCATTATCAAGAACTGCAGCCCATATATAACTGTAATACCCTGAATCATAACCTCCTGTAATATGGAGAAAGTAAGTACTTCTATATCGTGAAATGATTTCAGGTATCAACCCGATCTGATTAAAATAATTTTTTTCGAAACTTTGAACATCTATATCAGCAGGAGCCTCAAGAGTATGCAACTTCATATCAAGAAGTGATGCAGCAAGATATTCAACTGTTGAGAATCCCTGGTTAAAATATGCACTTTTCTTGATTTTCTCAACAAGCTTGGCAGGAATCGGTTCATTTGTTTTATAATTTTTAGCATACATTCTGAGCACTTCCGGTTCGATCGACCAGTGTTCCATAATCTGTGAAGGCAGTTCCACAAAATCCACAGCAACATTAGTTTCATTATAAGTACTTTTATTGAAAAGGGCATCCAATGCATGTCCGAACTCATGAAACATTGTGCTGGCTTCTTCAACACTAAGTAGTGGAGGCGTATCACCACTAGGACGAGTAAAATTGTACACAACTGTTACAACCGGGGTTACTCCTTTGTTGTCAACCACATGATAGCTTCTGTAACTTCCACACCAGGCACCCTGTTGTTTACTTGCTCTTGGAAAGAAATCCATATACAGTACCCCCAGGTGAGAGCCATCAGAATCTTTAACATCATAAGCCAATGCATCGGGATGAGGAAGAGGTATGTCAGCAATTGGAGTGAGAGTAATTCCAAATAATTTATTCGCAACGGTAAAGAGACCTTCACGTACGTTTTCAAGTTTGAAATAAGGTCTCAGTTCGTTATCATCCAGATCATATTTTGCCTTCCTGACTTTCTCAGCATAATACCACCAGTCAGATGGTTCAATTTTGAATTTTCCACCCTCCTGAAGTACTATTTTCTGCATATCAGCAACCTCGTTTTTTGCAACAGGAATTGCTTTTGCCCAAAGGTTATCCAAAAGTGCAAAGACGTTCTCAGGTACCTTTGCCATATTAGGTTCCAGAACAAAATCAGAATGTGTTTTATAACCCAGCAATTTTGCTCTTTCTGCCCGAAGTTTAACAATACTGGCTAATACCTTGTTATTGTCATACTCATTACCATTATTTCCCCTGTTTGTATAAGCATGGTATAGTTGTTCTCTTAGATTCCTGTCCGGTGAATACTGCAAAAACGGGAACATACTCGGTCTTTGCGTAGTAAATGCCCATTTACCTTCCTGTCCTGCTTCTTTTGCTGTCTCTGCTGCTGATGAAACAACGGATTCCGGCAATCCTTTCAGGTCTTCCTTATTCACAAAAAGTTTATAATTATTTGTTTCAGCCAGAATATTCTGGCTAAACTTAACCGTCAAAACTGATAACCTCTGGTTCAACTGCTTAAGAGTATCCTGATCCTTCTTATTCAGATTTGCGCCATTTCTAACAAAACCCTTATAAAGATTTTCAAGCAGGTATTTCTGTTCGGCCGTTAGCTTGAACTTTGCCTGGTTATCATATACTGATTTGATTTTTTTAAAAAGCGCTGAGTTAAGCAGAATCTCATCGCGATATGCTGAAAGTAAAGGAGAAACCTCCACTTCAACTTTTTGAAGGGAATCGTTTGTATTGGCAGAAGACTGAGAAAAGAAAACTGAAGATACTTTGGTAATAAGTTCACCTGCCTTATCAAATGAATCAATTGTATTTTCAAATGTTGGTTCTGCTTCACTTTCTGCAATCTTTTCAATTTCCATTTTGCCATCAGCCATCCCTTTGACGAAAGCCGGCATATAATGTTTTGCCATTATTTTTTCAAATGGAGGAACATCGAAAGGAGTATTATATGGTTTAAAGAACGGATTCTTATTATCAATTTCGGCTACAGGTTTATTTTTACATCCTGCTATAGCTAGTCCAAGAATACTACAAAACAAAAGTATTTTATAAGTTTTTTTCATAGTCAGAAATTTTAAGGTTAGTTTATTTGAAACGATCTTTGTACAAAATAAGTATATTCAAATCGTTAATCAAAAGAAACTTAATGAATATAGCATCTTATTTTACAGAATGGGTATTTGAATGAACAGCTTATTCATAATCAAGAGTGATAGGTAGACAAATATTTACTATTTTTGGAATCCTTTACCGGGAAAATATTGTGTGAACACTCTATAAGGAAGGATTGAAATTGTGGCTATCAGGGCATAGATTAAGGAGAGATGGCAGAGTGGTCGAATGCGGCGGTCTCGAAAACCGTTGTTCGCCTTCCGGCGAACCGGGGGTTCGAATCCCCCTCTCTCCGCAAAGCTTAAATGAACCCCGCGTCAGCGGGGTTATTTATTTTACCGAACCTCCGAAGAAAGCTTGCTTTCTGAAGGAGATGAGGGAAAATAAATAAAACCCGAAGGGTTCATTTAAGCTTTGCAAGGT
>DCFT01000127.1 GCA_002319885.1 Bacteroidales bacterium UBA1797 | reverse complement strand
AGTTGGAGGAATAATTTGCCACCTTTTTTCTTTAAAGGAAAGAACATACTAAATCTAAAGGAACAAAAGTCACAACACTTACAGGAATTATTCACAGAAATATCACAAGGGACATTTACTTTTTTTGGAAAAACGAAATACTATCTGGGAAATAACTATGACTGGATAACAAATCCGGTCACTAATTATACATATAATATAAATCGGCATTGGTCTTTCATCAACGAGCTAACCGAAGAAAACGGTGATATAAAGTTTGTTTGGGAAAAGGCACGTTTTACCTTTATTTTTGATGTTATAAGGTATGACTATCATTTCAAAACTGATTGTTCTGATTTGGTTTTCAGTCATATAAGTTCTTTTATTGATAAAAATCCGATTAATCTTGGTCCGAACTACATATGTAGCCAAGAAATAAGTTTACGCATATTGAACTGGACATTTGCCTTATATTATTACAAGGACTCAGATTCACTGACTGAGAATATATTTCATAAAATTATGAATTCTATTTACTGGCAAATACATCACGTTTTTCATAATATTAATTTTTCAAGGATAGCTGTCAGGAATAACCATGCATTGACTGAGACATTATTATTGTATTTATCAGGTTTGCTTTTTCCTTTTTTACCTGATGTTAAGAACTGGAGCCTTAGGGCTAAAAAATGGTTTGAACAGGAAATCGATTATCAGATATACGACGATGGAACTTATCTGCAGTTTTCAAATAACTACCACAGGGCTGTTGTTCAGCTTTTAACTATAGGAATACAGCTATCAGAAATTAACAATGAAAGGTTTAAACCGGAAGTTTATATTAAAGCCAAAAAATCTCTTGTTTTTTTATATAATTCCATGGAGCTATCTTCAGGAATGTTACCAAATTATGGTTCAAACGATGGAACTCTGTTTTTTAAATTTAATGATCAGGATTTCAGGGACTTTAGACCTCAATTACAGGCTCTCTCATATGCTTTGGATAAGAAAAATGTTATTAACCTGAAAGATTTTCAGGGAGAAGATATTTTTTGGATCGGGCTTAGCAAACAGATTCCGAGTCATAATACCTTAAAGCAGTATTCTGGTATTTTTTCATATCCTGTTGGAGGCTTTTATATTTGCCGTGATAATGAATCAATGACCTACATCCGTTGTGGAAAACATAAAGACAGACCCGCACACGCCGACAACCTTCATTTGGATATATGGTATAAAGGGATCAACTATTTCAGGGACAATGGCTCTTATTTGTATAATACTGAAAAGGATATCTTGAAATTCTTCATGGGAACTCATTCTCATAATACTATTATGCTGGATAATTTTGACCAGATGCTTAAAGGTCCCAGATTTATATGGTTTGATTGGTCTCAGGCGAAATCAGTTGAATTTTATGAATCTGATAATGAATACATATTCAAAGGTTCAATATCAGCCTTTAGGTACCTGAGTAAAAATATTTCACATAAGAGAAAAATTATCAAGATAAAAGGACTGCCCAAATGGATGATAACTGATGAGATTAAAGGAGTAAAAGAATATTCAATGCAGCAGTTATGGCATTTTAATTCTGATTTTGAGGAAAAAATCCAGATCACTGCAAGGGATGAAATTGGAGAAATTTTAGAAAATCGTACAAATTATGGTTGGCATTCTGAGTACTACGGCGTAAAAGAAAAATCAAAGTTTTGGAGTTTTACAACAAAAACCAGAATAATTAATACTGAAATTAATATTAAATTATGAAGATTCTTTATTATCATCAGTACTTTCAGACCAGAAATAGTGCTGGAGGAACAAGGTCTTATGAATTTTCAAAAAGGTTGCTTAAACATGGTCACCAGGTGACTATTGTTTGTGCAAAAAACAGCAGCGAACAACTTTCTCTAAACGACTATATCGGACATGGTTATAGAAAAGGTGATATTGAAGGTATTCAAATTATCCAGTTTGATCTCATAAGCTCTAATAAATCATCCTTCATTAAACGTATATTAGTATTTTTGAAATTTGCTATCAAGGGAACCAGATTTGCTTTTGCAGAGAATTATGATGTTCTTTTTGCCACTTCAACACCATTAACTATTGGAATTCCGGGAATAATTCTAAAATTTTTTAAACGAAAAAGTAAATTTGTTTTTGAGGTCCGTGATTTATGGCCGGAATTGCCAAAAGCAATGGGTATCATAAAGAGCAGTTTTGTTCTTAGGGTGCTTGAATGGATAGAAAAACTTACATATAAATCAGCTGATGGATGCATTGGCCTGTCACCAGGTATTATTAATGGAATAGCAAAAACGGGGTATGATCCATCGAAGATTATTCTCGTCCCAAATGGGTGCGACCTTGATCTTTTTACTCCCGGAAAGCAATATAAAAACATTATTCCGGGTTGTTCAGAGAATTCATTTATTGCAGTATTTGCTGGTGCACATGGATTAGCGAATGGCTTGGAATATGTTCTGGATGTAGCTCAAATTCTTAAGAGGGAAAAAATAAATGACATCAAAATTGTTCTTGTCGGAGATGGATCTAGAAAATCAGATTTAATAGAACGTGCATCTCAACAAAATCTGGACAATTGCATCTTTCTTGATCCTGTCCCTAAGCATCAGCTTGTCAAAATATTTCAGGCAGCCGATGTCGGCATGATGATTTTGGCTGATGTGCCAGCCTTCTCTTATGGGACATCTCCGAATAAATTCTTTGATTACATTTCAAGTGGTTTACCTGTGTTGGTGAATCACTATGGGTGGGTAGCTGATATGCTCTCAGAACACTCATGTGGTTATGTAAGTGACCCCAAAAAGCCAAAAGAATTTGCTGATAATTTAGTTGAGCTAAGTCATAATTCCAGTCTATGTGATGAGATGGGAAAGAATAGCAGACGTCTTGCAGAAAGTGAATTTTCCAGAGAAAAGTTGGCAGAAAAATGGATTAATTTTGTTGTTAATATTTAAATTAATCTTGGTTAACTGATAGATTGGAAAAAGAATATGTATTTGAGATGTATTAAACCGGTTATTGATTTTCTATTTTCACTTATAGCTCTAATTCTGATTTCCCCTTTAATTCTTATTGTTATTTTGATTCTTTTTATTTCTAATCAGGGTTCCCCTTTCTTCATTCAGGAGCGTCCTGGTATGCATGGTAAGATATTTAAACTTTACAAATTCAGAACAATGAATAACAAACATGATGAATATGGAAATTTACTGTCGGATGTGAAAAGAATAACCAGTATTGGGAAAATCTTTAGAAAAACCTCACTGGATGAGATTCCACAATTGTTCAATGTATTGAAAGGAAATATGTCATTAGTGGGCCCACGTCCGCTTTTAATAGAGTATCTTGAATTTTATACTCCTGAACAACGGAAAAGGCATAACGTAAAGCCAGGTATTACAGGATGGGCACAGGTTAACGGGAGAAATGCTATAAAATGGGAAGAAAAATTCAAATTTGATATTTGGTATGCGGAAAATCTATCTTTTATTCTTGATCTGGAGATTATATTTTTAACTATTTTAAAGGTCGTTAAAAAAGATAATATTAACCTGAGTGATGAAATTACTATGGTTAAATTCGATGGTGAAAACTAATTTTTTATTTATTTCTGAAGATGGATATTAAATTGATATAACCATTTCTTAATTCAGTTAGCTAACTGTAAAGAAGTTGTTTTAATTTATTGATATAAAATTTTAATATGGCGAATTTAGCATTCAACAATGTTGGCATTTCCGGTTTGTGTTCTGTTGTCCCGAGTAAAAGGGTTAGGAATATTGATATGAGCAGCTTTATTCCAAAGGAAGAAATTGAAAAAACAATCAATTCAATTGGTATTATTGAAAAAAGATATGTAGAACCAACTATATGTGCATCTGATTTGTGCTTTAGAGCTGCTGAAAAGCTAATTGCAGAAATGGAAATTGATAAATCTACCATCGATGTATTGATTTTCATGAGTCAGACTCCTGATTACAGGATACCAGCAACTGCACCTAGCTTACAACACAGATTGGGATTGTCAAAAAATACTGCAGCATTTGATATAAGTCTGTCATGTTCCGGTTATATCTATTCATTATCAGTTGCATATTTGTATGCTTCATCACCGATGATAAGACGTGTATTGTTGCTAGATGGAGAAACCTTTTCAAAGATTGTTAATCTGAAAGATAAAGTAAATGCTCCTTTGTACGGTGACGCCGGCACAGCCACAATAATTGAGAAAGGTGATTTTGGACTTTCCTATTTCAGTTTGAATTCGGATGGTTCAGGTTTTGAGGCAATTAAAATACCTGCCGGAGGATCTCGCAATATGTCTGACTGTGAAAATTTGAAAGAAAAGACAGATAAATATGGTAATATCAGATCTGACCATCAGATATATATGGATGGTGGTGAGGTATTTAACTTTACCATGAGGGAAGTTCCCAAAGATATTAAAAATTTGCTGTCATATGCCAATACTGATATTGAGTCGTTAGATTATATGGTATTTCATCAAGCTAATAAATTTATGACTGATTTTTTTTCAAAAAAGCTCAAAGTTGCATCAGAAAAAATTCCATATTGTCTCGACAAATTTGGAAACACAAGTTCAGCATCAATACCTCTTACAATATCTTCAGAACTTTCTTCAGAATTAAAAACAAAAAGGAAAAAGATACTTATGAGTGGATTTGGTGCCGGACTGTCATGGGGAACTGCACTAATTGATTTTAATAATTGTAACGTTGTTAAAGTATTTGATTATCAATTATGAAATTCCATCACTTAGGTATTGCAACAGAAGATATTAAAAGAAGTATCGAACTCTGCAGAAATCTGGGATTTATCTCAGGGGAAATCATAAGAGATGAAATTCAGAAAGTGAATATATGCTTTATGCGAAAGAAAGGTCATCCATTAATTGAACTAATTGAACCAATTGATGACAAATCACCTGTTAGAAATATTGTAGATAAGATGGGTACAAGCCTTTATCATATGTGCTATAGTACAAAAAATATATATCTGGATATAAAAAAACTTAAAAAAGAGAATTTTCTGATGGTCGTTAAACCTGTGGAGGCCATTGCGTTTAACTCCAAAAAAGTTTGCTTTTGTTATAATAAAGATTTTGGTTTATTGGAATTAGTTGAGATCTTATAATATAGGGATGAAGTATTTTATTTTCAGGAACTATACGGTTGAACCTTTATTTGTCAATTTTGATGCGGGTTATAGCCAATACGGAGATATTTCTGTTTTGGACCAAGAAGCGGATATTTACCTTTGGTTTTATCAGATAAGTCCTAACCCTGACCCTGTAAGCAGGGGAAATGAAATTGACGACTTCTTACGCAAAATTCATTATCTTATTAAACAAATTCCCCCCACAAAAGACTTGTATGTGTTCTCTCTCGTTGACATGTTCCCATTTAAATGGCAGAATTCTGATTTTAGTATTGAAATTAAGATGTTTGAATTCAACAATAAAATTTTTGAACTTACAAAATTGTATCCGAATGTAAGACTAATTGATCTAGGTGATTTTGTCAGAGATTACCCAATCGATTCAATTATTAATTGGAAATATTATTTTACATCTTTTACATTTCTGAATCCGTCATTAGCAAAGCAGTTTACTATCTGGTTTTCAAAGAAATCAGATGCAATACAACTGAAGAGAAAAAAATGTATTATTCTTGATTTGGATAATACGCTTTGGGGTGGAGTTTTGGGTGAAGATGGAATAGAAGGGATTAAACTTGGTAATTCATACCCTGGAAATTGTTTTACTGAATTCCAACGCTATCTTGTCGAAGCATCTAACAATGGTATTATGCTTGCTATATGCAGTAAAAATAACGAAGCAGATGCTTTGGTAGCTATTGAGAACAATCCCTACATGATCCTTAAGATGGATCATATTGTTGCTCATAGAATAAATTGGGAGAACAAACCGACTAATATTAAATCTCTAGCTCAAGAGATGAATATTGGATTGGATAGCATGGTTTTTTTTGATGATAGTCCGGTTGAAAGAGAATTGGTGAAACAGGCAATCCCCATGATTGAAGTTCCGGAATTTCCCACAGAACCCTATAATATCACTCCTTTTTTTAAAGATGTTCTAAATTGCAGCTTTCAAATTTATAAATTGACTATTGAGGATAAAAAAAAGACTTCTCAATATAAAGAGAATTGGAAGCGTTCTAATTTTAGGAGTGAATATACTTCCATTGATGATTATATAAAGAATCTTGAAATCGAAATAGAAATAAGAAGTGTGGATGGTTTTTCCATATCCCGTGCTTCACAAATGACTCAAAAAACAAACCAGTTTAATCTAACGACCAAACGATATTCAGAATCAGATATTAATCGTTTTATTAAGGATGGCAATACTGTGCTATGTGCTTCAGTAAAAGATAAATTTGGTGACAATGGCATTTCTATACTAACTATTATTACCTACGATTCCTCAGATAAAAGTGCCCATATTGATTTATTTTTATTGAGCTGTAGAATATTAGGTCGTGGTATTGAAAATGTCTTTCTGAATTTTGTCCTGAATCAAATCTTTTTGAAGGGTTTTAAAAGGGTGTATGCATCTTATGTTGCAACTGGTAAAAATGAACTTGCAAAAGAATTTTACAAGAATAATTGTTTCATAGAAGTTGAATCTAAAGATGCCGAGGTTAAATATTTAAAAGAGCTGAATGAAGAAATACTAATACAGTCAAATTTTAAAATAAACTATGCTTAAATATGAATGAAGAAGTGAAAAATATAATGGCAAGTGTTTTCAAAACAAGAATAGAAAACATAACTGATGATCTTAATCAAAAGAATGTTACTTTTTGGGACTCGTTACGTCACTTGAATCTAATAATCGAGTTGGAAGAAAAATTTGGAATATCTTTTGAACCTGAAGAGATCTCTGAAATGACTACTTTTGAGAGAGTGATTTTTTATATTACCAAAAAAATCTGAAATATGACAGATAACCCGTTTTCTCTCAAAGATAAAAATATTGTAATAACCGGGGCATCTTCTGGCATTGGAAAGCAATGTGCAATAACTTGCAATAAATTGGGAGCAAATATTGTTTTGATTGCACGAGAGAAAGACAAATTAATTAACACAATGAATCTTCTTTCAGGTGAAAATAATCTCTACTATGCTCAGGATATAACAAAATATGAGGAAATAGATAATATTATTGCCGATGCTGTAAAAAAAACCGGTAAAATCTTCGGCTTTATTCATTCTGCAGGTATGGAGATGACATTACCACTAAATGTTTTAAATTATGATTACTATAATAAAATATACTCAGTAAATGTTATTTCAGCATTTGAAATTTCTAAGCGAATTGCCAATAGAAAAAATTTAAGTGAATCAGGGGGAAGTTTTGTGTTGATAGCTTCAATAATGTCTGACTATGGGCAGGCTGGCAAAATTGGTTATTGTAGCAGTAAGGGTGCTCTTGTTTCTGGTGCAAGGGCGATGGCATTAGAACTGGTTAATAAAAACATAAGAGTTAATTGTATTTCTCCCGCAATGGTACAAACAGAAATGTCTAAAAAGCTTTTAGAATCCTTGCCAGTTGAAGCCCAAAATGAAATTTTGAAGATGCATCCATTAGGAATTGGTCATCCACTGGATATTGCTAACGGCTGTGCTTTTCTTTTATCTGATGCCGCAAAATGGATAACGGGTATAAATCTTTATATTGATGGTGGATATGGAGCAAAATAAAAAGAATCTAGTTATTATAGGTGCAGGAGGCTTTGGCAGAGAACTAGAGCTCTGGCTAAAATTAGTACCAGAATCTTTGCGGGATTACAAGATTGCTGGTTTTCTTGATGATAATATTCTTGCTCTTGATGGCTTCCCAAGTTCCTTCAAAATACTTGGAACAATTGATAATTACGATTTCAAAAGCAATGATTATGCTTTAATCTCAATTGCTGATCCTTTGATAAAAGAAGATGTATATGATCGTCTGAAAGAGAAAGTCAGGTTTTATAAGTTCATTGCTAATACAGCAATTGTTGGAAATCTGGACACTATTGATGAAGGATCTGTAATTTGCCCCAATGCAATTATCTCAACAAATGTTAAAGTTGGCAAATGCGTGACAGTAAACTGTAGTACTCAACTCGGGCATGATACAAAAGTAGGAGATTTTTCATCCTTTATGGCCAATGTTATAATAGGTGGAGAGGTGACAATTGGAAATAGAGTGTATTTTGGATCACAATCGACTTTAGTCCCAAGAAAAAAGATTTGTGACGATGTAAAAATAAGTGCTGGTAGTCTTGTTATCAGAAGTATTAAAAAGACTGGTGTTTATTTTGGTAATCCTGCAACATTTATATTATCATAATTATTAAGAAAATCGTTTTTACTTTCCGTTTTTTTTAAGATAGTTCATGATTTAGTGTTGAAATTTTGCATCAGTGACAGCATTTGCTTTTGTTTGGTGACTTTTAGTAATACCTGATAATAATTAATTATAATAAATATTAGCTTATGGATAGAAATACTTTTATAAATGAAGTTAAGGACATATTAGAAATTGAAGATGATGAACTGATTGCGGAATCTGAAATTCATTTAACTTCATTGTCGACTTTATCAATGATGGCCTTCATATATGAAAATTTTGACAGACAGGTAAAAGCGTCTGAATTACAGAAAATAAGTCAATTAAA
>DCFT01000142.1 GCA_002319885.1 Bacteroidales bacterium UBA1797 | reverse complement strand
ACAAAATATAACCATTAACGGATATATTACTGCAAATGAGTCTCTGTCATTCTCGGTTCTAGGACAGTTGACAATCAATGATACACTCGTAATAAAAGGGGACCTGACCATAGACAATTCAAATAAATTAAGAATAGGAGATCAGGGAATTCTTATTGTCTGGGGAAACCTTACAATAATTGATAATGCCCAAATTGAAGAAAATGGTTATATTATTGTAACCGGAAACATTAATAAAACAGGAGCAACTAACTTAGGACAATTTAAAAGTAATGATAATCCGGTGAAGGTATTTATAGGAGGAACTATTCCATCTGAATTAACTAACGATAATTCAGACTATAGAGCACTCAATTGCGCAATTCCTAATACAATTCCATATCCTAATTCAGGTTGCAGCTATGGAAACCTGACAGATCTTATTAATGATCCTATCTATCCGTTTTTCCAGATCACATGCAGTCTTTCAACTCCCACGATCACGGCCGGAGGCCCGACATCTTTTTGTGCCGGAGGAAGCGTTACATTAACGTCGAGTGCAGGGTCAGCTTACCTTTGGTCGAATGGCGCAACTACCCAAAGTGTAAACATCACATCGTCAGGAAGTTATTCAGTAAGAGTAACCAGTGCAGGCGGATGTCAGAGTGCTGCCTCAGTAGCTACCGTAGTAACTGTAAACGAATTACCTTCTACTCCTGTTATTACCGCCGGTGGTCCCACTACCTTTTGCCAGGGAGGCAGCGTAAATTTGACTTCCACCGCAGGGAACTCATATTTATGGTCAACAGGAGCGACCACTTCAAATATAAACATCACTTCATCAGGAAGTTATACAGTAAGAATAACTAATTCAAACGGATGTCAGAGTGCAGTATCAGCAACCACATCAGTAACTGTAAATTCTTTACCTGCAACGCCAAATATTACAGCCTCCGGCCCGACAACATTCTGTTCGGGAGGGAGTTTAACATTAACTTCAAGCCCGGAAACAGCATATTTATGGTCTAATGGTGCAACCACTAATAGTATAAATGCAACTTCATCAGGAAATTATTCCGTAAGAGTAACCAATTCTAATGGATGCCAGAGTCCATCGTCGACAGCAACGACAGTAGTAGTGAATTCCTTACCGGTAACACCTGCTATTACGACCGGTGGTCCGACAACTTTTTGCGCCGGAGGAAGTGTGACATTAACATCTAGTGCAGGATCAGGATATTTATGGTCCACCGGAGCAACAACTCCATCAATAAATGTAACATCATCAGGAAATTATTCCGTTCAGATAACTGATGCACCCGGATGCCAGAGTGCTTCATCAGCAGCCACAAAAGTGACTGTAAATGCCATACCGGTAACGCCTGTTATTACAACTGACGGCCCAACAACATTCTGTGCTGGTGGAAAAGTAATACTGACTTCAAGTTCTGAAACAAGTTATTTATGGTCAAACGGGGCAACAACACATAGCATAAACGTCACAACTCCGGGAAATTATTCAGTTATAGGAACAAGTTCAGATGGGTGTCAGAGCGCATCATCTACGGCAGCGGTTGTAAGCATTAACCCTTTGCCTATAGTGAATGCCGGTTCTGACGTAACTATTCCAAATGGGACAGGTACAACAATAAACGCCACAGTTACGGGTGATGGTCCCTTTGCTTATAACTGGTCGCCTTCCATATTTCTGGTTAATCCTGATGTAGAAGATCCGACAACTGTCAATTTGCCTTCAACAACTGTCTTTACCCTTACTGCAACTTCGCTGACTACATCATGTTCTAATTCAGACAAAGTAACAATATCGGTAAGCGGGGGTCCCTTAGGTTCAACTCCTGAAGCTATTCCAGGTACAGTCTGTTCAGGTGAAGACGTACAATTATATGCAATTGCAAGCGGTGGTTCAGGTTCTTATACCTACACATGGTCATCAATACCGGCAGGATTTTCATCATCTGTTGCTAATCCCATTGTCAATCCAACTTTAAGTACTACATATAATGTTGCTGTTTTTGATGGGTTTAATACTGTAAACTCGCAGGTTGTGGTTACCGTCAATTCTCTACCTTCAACACCATCCATTACGCCGGATGGTCCTACAACCTTCTGCAACGGTAGTAATGTAACCTTAACTTCAGATGCAGGAACAACGTATCTTTGGTCAACCGGTGAATCAACACAAAGCATAAATGTCAGTACATCCGGAATATATTCTGTTCAGGTAACCAACTCAGGCGGATGTCTTAGTACACCTTCTGCATCCACTGTTGTAACAGTCAATTCTTTACCTGCTACTCCCTCTGTAACAGCAGATGGTCCTACCATTTTTTGTGAAGGAGGCAGCGTTACATTAACAGCAAGTGCAGGATCAGCTTACCTTTGGTCGAATGGCGCAACCTCGCAAAGCATAAACGTCAACTCATCAGGAAGTTATTCAGTAAGAGTGACCAGTGCAGAAGGATGTCAGAGTGCTGCGTCACCAGCTATTATAGTAACTGTAAATGCTTTACCGGCTACTCCGGCTATTACTGCCACGGGTCCTACAACTTTTTGTCAGGGTGGCAGCGTCAGTCTAACCTCCAGCACGGGTAACTCTTATTTTTGGTCAACAGGTGAAAACACAGCAAATATAGATATCATTTCATCCGGAAGTTATACTGTAAGAATAAGCGATGCAAACGGATGTCAGAGTTCAATATCAGCAGCCACAACTGTGACGGTAAATTCTTTACCGGCAACACCAAATATATCAGCCGATGGCCCGACAACATTCTGTTCAGGAGGGAGTGTTACATTAACTTCAAGTCCGGAAACAGGATACTTATGGTCGAATGGAGCAACAACAAATAACATAGAGGTTACATCATCAGGAAATTTTTCTGTAATAGTGACAGATGCAAACGGATGCAATAGTCTATCTTCAGCAGCAACCCCTGTATTAGTGAACGCTTCACCCGTAACGCCTGCAATAACAGCCGATGGTCCGACAACTTTTTGCGCCGGAGGAAACGTTACATTAACTTCAGGTACAGGATCAAATTATTTATGGTCCGATGGAGAAATCACTCAATCGATTGTTGTTACCTCATCCGGAAGTTATACCGTTCAGATTACAGATACAGAAGGATGCCCGAGTGAGTTATCTGTAGCAACAATAGTAACAGTAAATACCCTGCCGGCAACGGCTGTTATTACGGCTGACGGTCCGACAACATTCTGTTCAGGGGGAAGTGTAACCCTTACTACAGTTGGAGGAAGTAACTACTTATGGTCAACTGGTTCAATTGCACCAGATATAATCGTTTCGTCAACCGGAAATTATTCAGTTCAACTAACAGATGCAAACGGATGCTCCAGTGCATTATCAATAGCCACTGAAGTAACAGTAAATGCCTTACCGGTGGTGAATATAACCAGCAGCAATTCTTCACTATGTATTGGTGATCAGCGGATTTTAGCAGGTGATCCGGCAGGTGGGAACTTTTATGTATCAGACGGACCGGGTACGATAACCGGAAATGTTCTTTCGGCAACAGGTTCCGGTAATATAAATCTCGAATATATCTACTCGGATATCTGCACTAACAAAGCCACACAAACAATTGTAGCAGATGAAAAAGCGGCTGCATATGCAGGACCGGATCAGACCCTCTCATATGTGTTTGATACTCAAATGGAAGCTGAATTACCTCAATATGGTACAGGTGAATGGTCTTTGGTTACTGGTTCAGGCAATATTGAGGACAAGCAATCCCCGACAACAAGAATAACCGGTTTATCCATCGGCGAAAATAAATTTATCTGGAAAGTGCATAATGGCAGTTGTGAATCAACAGATGAAGTTGCAGTGACTGTTAACGACATTGTAACACCAACTGTAATTACACCTAATAACGACGGGCTGAATGATGAACTTATCTTTCCTGGTCTGATTGCATTCCCGGGGAGTACTATGATCATATACAACAGGTGGGGCAGTGAGGTTTACAGAAGTTCAGACTATAAGAATGACTGGAATGGAAAAGATACAAAACATCGGGATCTGCAGGCAGATACCTATTTCTATATTTTAAAGATTTCAAACGGCAGGATATTAAAAGGATTTATTGAAATAAGAAGGTAGAAAATGTTTAAAAAGATCGTACCTGCTATTTTCATGTTGGGAATTGGGAGTATTGCTTATCCCCAGTTACAGCCTTTACTTGATCAGTATCTGCTTAATGTACTGGCTATTAATCCGGCTTATGCAGGTAGTCAGGAAGCACTTAATGCAGGACTCTATGCGAGAACTCAGTGGGTCGGTTTCGAAGGAGCACCAAGGGACATTACTTTCTCTCTTCATACTCCATTGAGAGACAAGCATGTAAATTTGGGCATTCTGGTTATGAATGACAAAATCGGTGCGAGAACAGAAACAGGGTTTTTACTTAATTATGCCTACCGGATAGATATGGGTGCGGGAAAACTTTCTTTTGGATTGGCCGGGGGGCTTACAGATCTTTCAACTGATGTGAATATGTTGCGCTACACCGATCCGGGAGACGGATTAGTACTGAATCCAGGTGTCAGGGTATTATTACCTGAATTCAGTTTTGGATTATATTATTATTCCGACAGGTTCTTTGCAGGTCTTTCAACTCCACTGTTTTTGAAACACCCTTTTAATGAAGCCAGTGGTAAATATAAGATTAGTTTTGACCCATCGGAAATGAATTATATGTTAATGGGTGGATACATATTCAACCTTTCTGATAACTATAAATTGATTCCTTCAATGCTCCTGAAAACAAATCCGGCAAATAAAACCCAGCTCGATTTGAATTGCAATTTGATATTCAGAGAAAAAATATGGCTTGGAACGAGTCTGAGAACAAACCGGAACCTGATTTTCCTTCTACAGTATCAGGCAAACCAGCAAATTAAAATAGCCTATTCATATGGATATAATTTCTCAGAGTTAAGTACTTATCAAAAAGGGTCACATGAGGTTATGCTTTTATACAATTTCAGATATGTTATTGAAGCAAAAAGTCCAAGGTATTTTTAACAGAGAAAAGATGAAGATTTTCCTCTGCATACCGGTATTATACCTGCTTGCATATAATTCATTATGGGGACAAGAGCATTATACTGCAAACAGAGCTTATTTCAGCTCTGATAAATATGACGAGTCTTCACCGGTTATCTTAGGGAATAAAATAATTTTCTGTTCAGACCAGGATGAAGGACTTTTCTTAACATACACGAATAAAGAAAAAAAAGGCCTTTTCAAAATTTTTTCAGTTCAGATGGATGACTCTGTGCATCATTCAAGACCTGAAATTTTCAGCAAGAGTATATATTCTCCTTATAATGACGGCCCGATAACTTTCGATGCTTCAGGCAGGAAGGCTGTCTTTTCAAGGAATATTGATATTGAAACAAAAACAAAAGACCGGTTCGGGCATAATAATAACCTGGGGTTGTTCATCACCGAACTTGTAGAAGGGAAATGGACAAATATTGTGCCTTTTAAATATAATAATGCATCATATTCAAATACTACTCCTAATTTAAGTCCTGACGGGAAGTATCTTTATTTCGCCTCTGACAGACCAGGTGGTTTCGGAGGGTCTGACTTATATCGCTGTGAATTTATAGATAGTACATGGTCGGAACCAATAAATCTTGGGAACATTATTAATACGAGCGGGAATGAGGTATATCCTTTTATAAATTCTGCAGGCATGATGTTTTTTGCTTCCGATGGTCATAAAGGCCTTGGTAAAAAAGATATCTTTTTCAGCACAGAGTTATCTGACGGATGGATGGCTCCGGTCCATCTTGATCCTCCGATCAATTCACAGGGTGATGATTTTAGCCTGATCACCGACAGTGCCTTCACATCGGGATATTTCGCATCTGACAGAAACGGGTCAGATGATATATTCAGATTCGAAACAAGGATTCCTCAGCTTTATAACTGTGATACATTAAAAAAGAATCATTATTGTTTTCAATTCTGGGATGACAAATACCCTGCATGTGATTCACTATCTGTTGAATATGAATGGCAGTTCAGTGATGGAACCCTTCTCAAAGGACTATCTGTTGAACACTGTTTCAAGGGCGCCGGTAAATACCGGGCAGAGCTTAATATAGTCGATAATGCAACTCATAATACTTTTTCCACCCAGACCTCTATGGAATTTGAAATTAAGGATTTTGAACAACCCTATATCACATCTGCAGATACTGCGGGAATTGCAGAAGAAATTAGATTCAGCGCCCTGAAATCAAATTTACCCGGCTTTCATGTGGAACAATACTTCTGGGATTTTGGTGATGGAGAGCTGCTTACTGGTCCGGTAGTCTCCCATTCCTTTAAAAAAGAAGGCGTATATAATGTCAGATTAGGGCTTAGTGGAAAAATAGAGGAAAACAAAAACAAGATAACCTATTGTGTTTTCAAACCAGTAAGGATATTTTCTGATAATAAAGCACATTCATTGATTCAAGATAAATGAAACAACTCTATTGGATTAATGAAACCCGTTAAAGAGTAGCTGGTGATCGACTGAGACTCTATCCGGCGCTCAAAACCAGTTCTGAAAGAAAATCATATTGGGTAGAGTTATTGAAAAAGTATTCAGTTCAGATATATTAAAATCCCATATTCTGCTTAAATTGCAGCCGATTTTATTGAACTGATTAACAGAACTTTTTCAAAAAGTGTGTCGAAATGAAAAAGTGTAGTTTGCTTAAAATAATAATTCTGATTGTGGGTTGTTTTCTGGGTCTTAGAGTACAATCTCAGCCGGCTCCGGCAAGAGATGAGAATATTCCTTATCTCGTAACCTTTGGAGGAGATGCAGATAAATCGTGGGGAGATGATGATTTTTGTCAGATTTTCTTTGTCAGAATACCCTTAACCTATAAAGAACCTTTCTATATCAGGGTCTTTGATCCGGATACAGGTGGTGCTATTGATGAACAGAAAGGTGAATTCAATACTGTTGTTAAATTTTCAATTTATGGAGGTAACGGAGCCTGGAGTGAAATTGATGCTCAATCCCTTAGTTCAGTTGAAAAATTCGGGAGTGGTAATTTATTAGATTCCAAATCGTTCGGCAATGATGCTATATACGATCAGAAATGGTACACTTTTGGTCCTTTCAATCCAATGGAAGGTGAATTTACAGATAAACTAAACGGATACATTTTTAAAATTATAGCAAAAAGAATAAGTGGTGATGACGGAAATCTTTACAAATACTACCTGAGCACCGATAGTAAGGAAAATAAGCCAATAGAAGGGGGAAATCTTTTTACTTATAAGTATCATTTCAGGTTATCTGACAACCAAAATGATGTTTCCCAAATATATCCGTATATTGATGATAAGGTAACATCGGTGAAAATAATGAACTTCGATTGGGATGAAGATGGTTATATAAGGGTAGTTTCAATTTCAAAAAGAGGAGAGCTATGTACGATCTCAGGAGAAGGAGACTGGGCAACAACTGAATTGCCTATTGTTAAAGAAGAGAGAAATACCTCTCTGGAAATACAGTTTATAAAAAACAAATCTAAGCTGATAAAAAATAATAATGTTGTTATTATCGTTCAAAACCAATACGGTGCATCGCTCCCTTTTTATGTTATTCCAATTGGGGGCATACCTGTCTATAAGCCAGCATTAAAGATGAAAGCGGTAGAAAAAAAGTAATACTTTCAGGCATGAGGATTAAGCTATTTTTCGTTTTACTATTTGCACAGGTTTGTATACAACTTTCCGGACAAGACTATTTTTTCAGGCAATATGGTCCGAATGACGGATTGGAAAATTCATTCATTTATTCTTTGAATCAGGGGAAAGACGGCTACTTATGGATTGGTACTGCAGAAGGCTTATACAGGTATAATGGATTTGAATTTCAACACTTTACTGACAGGGATAGTCTGACAGAAAATTTTATAACCACGATGTATGAGGATTTTTCCGGAGGATTGTGGCTGGGACATATGAACGGTGGCCTTACTTATATTAAGAATAACCGTTTTAATAAATTTGTAAATGCTTCACTGATTAACTCTCCTATTACATCAATTACAGAAGCCGACACAGGGACAATCTGGTTTTCATCTCAAAACGGAGGACTTCTCGTTCTGAATAATATTAAGAAGCCAGTAAAGGTCTCGACTCCATTGAATAGTGAACTAATTTTCAATATCAGATATCTTTCCTCCAATTATTTCCTTATTGGAACTCAGGAAAACGTATACATTATGGAATATCAAAAAGATTCCAGCTCCCTGATAGTAAAGACAAAAATTAAAAACTATCCATTATCAAAGGTGGTTGATATTATTAAGTTAAAAGAAGGAGAATATCTTATTTTATCAAAGGACAAAGGCATTTACAAACTTTCAATTAACATGGCAACCCTGTCGTGCAACCTCACTGAAAGTATCTTAAATCAGAATGGTGATCTCGACAACGTTCAGGGAGGTCTGATTGTAAGGAGGAATGAACTTTGGGTAAATACAATGGGGAAAGGAATTATTAAATATCAAATCGATGATGAATCGGGCAAACTTGCACTTTTAGGATACATCAATAATGAAACCGGACTGAAATCAAATGAAGTAAAGTGCCTTTTTGAAGACAATCAGGGTAATTTCTGGCTGGGTTTATATGGTGGCGGCCTCCTTAGACTGGTTGATGATAACATTAAATTCCTATCATACTCTGAAAGAATCGGATCTAATCATATATATGCCCTGTCAAAAGACAGCAGTAGTATCTGGCTGGCAAGCGACAACCTTATTGCCAGGGTTTCTACTGAAAGAGGACAGATATTAAAATCTTATACTTTCCCTGCAGCTTTATTGGGAGCCCGCATTAATTCTATTTACTACTCACAGAAAGGCTTAATATACCTTGGTTTCGAAAAAGAAGGAATTTTTTCATTTAATCCTGTCAATGAAACATTCTCAAAAGTATATTTATCGAACGATGCACTTGAAAATTCAATAAATAATATAACCGGTAAGGGGAATACTTTATGGATCAGCACAAAAAAAGGAGCATGTAAGCTGAATACTATTACGGGTATCAGGAAATGGTTCAATAAAACTAATGGATTGCCAAACAATGATATACAGCAACTTTATATAGATTTAAGCGGGAGAGTATTAGTTGCAACAAGTTGCAATTCTATCTCATACATTGGTCCGGACGACAGTATAAACACTCTTAACATTACCGGAACTTTCGGGCTTAACTCAGTAACATCATTTGCAGAAGACAATTCAGGGTCACTCTGGGTTGCCACTTATGGAAACGGGGTATATAGATTTAAAACTGATAAAAACCTTAATTATACATCCTCCTCAGGATTAGTCTCCGATTACTGTTATAATATTATTTTTGATAAAAAACATAAGATTTTTGTTGGCCACAGAGGTGGTTTTTCACAGATCGATACTGAAACCGGTAAGATAAGAAATTACATCTATAACGAAGGTATCAAGAGTACATCAGATTTCTATCCCAATGCGGTATTGTCTGACAATCAGAACAACATCTGGTTTGGTACTTCTGAAGGTCTTATAAAACTGCTGCCTCAGGATTATTCTACCAGACAGATCCCACCAATTCCTCATATTGATGCAATTTACATCAATAAAGTCAAAATCAGGTACTCTGATAACATCACACTTAAACCTGGTAATTACGAGATTAAAATAGAATATACAGGTATTAATCTAAGCGATCCGGAAGTTGTTAATTATCAAACATTTCTGGAAGGATACAGTCAAAACTGGTCGGATATTTCATTTCGCAGAATGGTTGTATATGAAAAAGTAGGTTATGGACAATATGTTTTTAAGCTCAGGGCATTTAATGAGGATGATGTTACTCCAAAAGAACCACCATTAACGCTTAAAATAAGGATAAAGAAACCATTTTACCTTTCAGGATGGTTTTATTTAATAATGATCTCTTTAATAGGATTCTCCCTTTACAAGTATATCGGAATAAGAGAGAGAAACCTGAGGACTTACCAGGAAAGGCTATTAAAGAAGATTGATGAAAAGACTAAAGAGATAATTGTTAAAGAGGAAATCATCAAGGAGAGGAAAAAAATTGAAAAGGAACTTATTGCAGCAAAAGAAAAAGCAGAGTTATCGGACAAACTTAAAAGTTCATTTCTTACAAATATGTCACATGAAATCAGGACTCCAATGAATGCAATTGTTGGATTATCCGAACTGCTCAAAGACAAAGGCTACTCCGAGGAAGAAAAAACTGATTTTGTAAACCTGATAGTTTCAAACTCAAATAGCCTGCTTGGGCTTATTGACGATATCCTTGATATTTCAAAAATCGAATCTAATCAACTGAATATCAACCTGAAGAATTGTCAGGTTTATCCAGTTTTAAATGAACTTTTCCAAAGATTTACCAGGGAGATTAAGTGTGGAGAAAAATCTAATCTCGATTTTCATCTTTCGGTTGACGATAAAATTAAAGATCTGACTTTTGAAACTGATGTTTTCCGTCTCAAACAGGTTTTAAGCAAACTTCTTGATAATGCAATTAAATTCACCGATTCAGGACATATAACTCTGGGATGCGACCTTGGAAAAAACAAATTACTATTTTATGTTGAAGATACAGGCATTGGTTTATCAGACGACCGGAAGGAAATAATATTTGAATTGTTCAGAAAAGGGGACGGTAATAAATTACGACTCTACAGGGGCACCGGATTAGGACTATCTCTCTCTCAGAATCTTATCAAAATCTTAGGAGGGGAGATCAAAGTTGAATCAGAATTAAATAAGGGATCAAAATTTTATTTCACTCTTCCGCTTAAAAAAGCTTAGCTACAGATGTACTTCCCGCAATATGTAGAGACGCCCAAATTGGGCGTCTCTACTAGATGCCACTATCTTTGTGATCCCGGGGCGACTCGAACGCCCAACCAACAGAACCGGAATCTGTCATTCTATCCATTGAACTACGGGACCATTTGATTTCACAAAAATATAACCAAAAGGCCGTTTTTACAACTAATTCGGAAAATTTACCTGATTCATTCGTCTCCGGCTGCTATGCATTTACGA